>NZ_JMDX01000063.1:0-27406 GCF_000935845.1 Paenibacillus sp. E194 | reverse complement strand
CTTGGGGAGCATTACTCTCAGATTCTGAATAATGTTCAAGGTGAATTTGTTCGATTATCAAGAGCTCAGCATCTCGAACTTTTGCGAAATAGAGTTGGTATGCTAAAGAACCTAAATGATTGGGCAGCCTATTTAGGTCCAGGGAAAGAAAATCAAGAGGCCTTTTCTTTATCTTAGAGCGGTTCCATCTAAATCACCGGGTCGCATTCTCGGATTCAGACGATGTAGAAATAACAAGTATAGAGCATGATTTAATCAAATTAGGAGCTAAGTGTTTATTGCTGACTATTTCCGACGATATAGTCGAGGAAAGAATAAAAAGTAGAAACCCTGAGGTTTGGATTAACAAATCAAGGGAAGAAATCGATCTGGCATGCAAAGAATTGATTGATACGCAAAATAGTCTTAGGATTCAAGCGTCTAAGTCAATGGTACCGACAATCGAAATAAATACGGATAATAAAGAATGGGACAAGTATGCAGGATTAATCATGGAAGACAATGACTTCGCCTGACTATCCCACGATTATGCTATACATAGAAATAGAAGGTATTAATGGATTTATTCAATTAATCAAAGAGATACAGGTTGTTAAGGATAATAACGATTGGGCTTACTTTGAAAGTATTGCTGGAGATTTTGGGATAGAAGGCTTTAATACTATCAATTTGAAAGTGATGGCTGAAGTTGCGATGAATGTGTATCACAATATATCTGCAGAGGGTAACAATTGATAATTGCGAATATGTGGCCACAAGAATTTCCTAAAAAATTTAATAACAGGGGTTGAGCACATGGCTATTTATTTACCACCATTATACTGTGGGTACGAAGCCAAATTGAAATTAATTAGAGACCTTATTTGGAAGGATTTATTTGTACCTAAGGATAAGGAATGCAGAGTTGTTAACGTTAAGACTAAATAATGAAGAATTTATAGAGCATATGAAGATTCTTTAAGCAGAATTTCAAAATAGAAATTAGAACGAGATATTCGATCAACTAAGTGAACAGGAGTGCACAAGGTGAAGGAATTATGGGAGAGATCAAGTAAAAGCAAAAATATGCATATCGAATATGAGACTCTAAATCGTATGATTAGCCAAGTTTTCAGTGGCAAACGACTCATAAAAGCTGAAAGAACACAAACAGGACTTAGTAATGGTACCTATAAAGTTGAGATTGAAGGCTCTACTACACCCTACTTTTTGAGGATCATTGCAGGCGGTTCAGATATAGCTTTAAAAGAAAAAGCAATCGCTGAGAGAGTACGCGACGTCGTGCCAGTTGCCGATTATATATATCTGGATACCAGCAGAAAGTTAATAGAATATGATTGGGCTTTAATGGAGTGGAAAGAGGGAGTGTTACTGCGTGATATTCTGCAAAGAGGAGAAGAACGCCAGATTGCAAAAGTTGCGGAATCTGTCGGCAGTGTACTAGTTCGTATTCATAGTCATACTTTTGAATGTCCCGGTTTTTTTGCAAGGGATCTGTCCATCGCTACTCCATTAAACATGGATGCGAACGAATATTTCTCTTTTATTTCTGAAAGCTTGGATAATGGTGCAACTGGACATTGGCTGGGAGCGGAAGTGACGGAAAAGGTTCGATCATTCTGTGACTCTCACCGTTCGCTATTATCCGAAATTCATGAACCGCCAGTCCTCGTTCATTCGGACTTCAATGGTTTAAACCTTATGATGATCGAAAAGCCAAATGGGTTCGAAGTATCGGCGGTATTGGATTGGGAGTTCGCTTTTTCAGGAAGACGCTATGTTGACATCGGGAATTTGCTTCGGTATGAACACGACAATTCCTTGTTCGAACGTCATTTTATAGAGGCATACCGGGGTTCAGGTGGATTCTTGAATGAGAATTGGGTTCTATTATCTAAGCTGGAGGATTTGATTGCCTTGTGTGATTTACTGAACCGTTCGACTCCAGAAATGCCGAACAGAATCGCGGATTTAAGACAGCTTATCATACGGACGATACAGTAAATGATAATAACTTCCTTGTAAGCCGAAGTATATTAGAAATTATCGAATTGAACAGAAATAGGTGATGACTGGTGAGAAAAGCAACGCATGAGAAGTATCAAATCTGATAGAAATTTTTAGTGTACTAGAAGTAGAAGAAATCGAAAATCCCAACTCAGTATTTACAAACGTGGGGATTCTAGATGTATATCCTAAATGCTTATCGGTTGAAGATGCGGCCATGTTGCTAGGAGCAGATCAATGAGCGGCCTAAGGAATGGTTGGACGGATTTATCGATTATTATACGAATCAAGGATTTGGCAAGATGCAAGGACTTTCAGGAGTTGAGGGGACTATTCAAGCTCTTCAAGAAAGGAAGAATATTGAACTTGAGATTTTTAATCTATTGAAAATGAATAAGCGGAAAATCGATAATTCTCAATTTGATCTTGATAAGTGTAAAGAAGAGCTAAGAGAAATCCTTAATGAGCTGTAAAGAAACCTGCACTGACTAAGTTTGTAGAAGTACATGCAAATGTAACACCTAGGTGCTTTTCAAAAAGCGAATTAGTAGAACACACGACATAATGACCACAAATCCTAAAGATAATAATCGGAGGTCACCGTTATGACAGCAACAACAATAATTGATAACAGGTTTATGCCGTTAATTTCATATACAGAAAAAGCGGGAGAAAAGTTTGGCTCTTCTGCTGCTTCGATTGTGATCATTCAGGACAACAAAGTGTTAACAGAATGGTATGCGGGACAGCATCATTTTAAAAAAGGTGCTCTCGCCGTATCAACCGATTCGATGTTTAACTTATATTCACTAAGAAAGACATATGTCGGGCTTGCTACAGCTATTGCGGTTGTAGAGAACAAGTTGTCCGTAGACTGTAAGGTTTCTGATGTGCTCACGAATACACCTGACTATGAGTTGGGCAGCACGACAATAAGAGATTTAGCAACCAAGTCAGGGGCTAAATATTTTGGGCCAAACCGTATTGAGCATGAGGAAGTAGCGTGCGATCTCATAAGAGAACTGACGGGATATAATATTGCGGAGCTCCTTACAGAACGTATATTCAAACCGATGGAGTTAACGGATACGGAATGGGTTTCGGTACCGAAAGAGAAATTAGTTTGTGATTTTCAAGCTGCAGATGGTTATGCGTCTGTTCGAATTGAGTCCAATGAGGGGCATGAGAGAAATCTGTATTCAAGCGCAAGGGATCTGGCACAGTGGGGGAATTTACATCTCATTAGAGGTTTCAAAAATCATATTCAGTTAATACCTGCTGACGTATTCACGCTCATAGAACAATTGCGGATTGATACGGAGGATAAGAAGCGTATTTTTGGATGGTACTATCAGGAGAAGTGGTATTATGCATCGGGTGCAGCAGGTTGCCACTGTGTAGTTGTGCCAAAGTATCATGCAGTGGCGGTACGAATGTTCAATAAATATACGGAGGACTACACGGAAGATCAGAGTTCTTTTAATCAAATATTCGATAATTGCCTTCAAGGAGTCTAAAAGAAAATGAAACAATAAATGGTCGAGGGTGTGAATCATATGCAGAAAATACGAAGAACAAAAGTGGTAGAAGGTGTAACTGTTCCTGGGATCATTAATAATGGTGGTTCTTATTTTTATATTAATGTTGATGTTTATGAGGATGGGATGTCAAATTGCTGGGAGCTTGTAGATATGAAAGGGCTTCAGGAAAAGCTTCGTTCTGATTGGTTAACTCCAACAATCCCAGAACAGGAAGAACTCTCTATACATGGTCTAGGAATGTATACCGTTCAAGAAGCCGAATGGAAATTTGATAAGCCCGCATACTACAAGCACATAGAAAGCAAAATTAAAACGATTAATCCTGACTTCGAAAATATCTATGAAATCACTTCTTGGCAAAAAGAATTGGCGGAGAAACGACGAATTACGTACTCGCCTACAGCCATTAATTATTATGTTGTTCGTGAAATGTTCTATGAAACAATAACTGGTGATGAGTTCTCTATCTTCATGAAGTATGAAGATAACAATTATTTAGTAAATCTTGTTGTTTACGAGAATGGGGCAGTGGTTTGCTATTTCCAGGAGGATGAACTGACTTATCGTATAGAGGAGATTGCTGAGCTTTTTAGAAATGGCACCTTCTTCACTGACTTTAATGAACCAACAAAAGTTATGTTATCTGATTTAGGTGAAGTAACCTTCTCACAAGCTATTTATCCAACAAATATTGAGGATAAATATAACGAGCTGATCGATATGTATAAAAAAGTTAAAGGCGAGAAGACATCTCTAGAAGAATGTAGAGAAGCATATTACCAATATCTAGAGGATCCGATTGAGTTTTACCGCCAAAATCTAAAAGTAAAATATGAGCTTGTACCAGAGCATGAGAGAATGTACTTAGGTGATATGGACAGTAAGGATTGGGATTATCAGAGAATCATCTACAGACCCGACGAGAAGCGTGAAGTGTAATTGAGCAGGTACAAGCTATCGAAACACTGCAAGTGATATACGGAGAGTATGAAAGAGTACATATGTAGGGAATACATGCATGAGAATGAGGAGCTAGTTTTCCTTCCTTCAGGATGGTTGTTGAGCAATGCGGTAGGAATATACAATCATGTAAATAAGGCGCTGAGTGATATGGATAAAGAAATGGCATATGGAGGAATTGTATTTAATACAGAAGGTAAAGTGCTCATGCGAAGCCCGAAGAATCATTGGGGTGGATATGTATGGACATTTGCAAAGGGAGGCCCGGATATAGAAGATATGACTCCCGAAGAAACAGCAAGAAGAGAGGTGCAAGAAGAAACGGGGTATACATGTATTATTATAGCTTCAGTTCCTGGGGAATTTGAATCGGATACGTGTAGGACAAAATATTTCATGATGGAACCAACAGGCATGGTGACGGAGCATGATGCTGAGACTCAAGAGGTACGCTGGGTTGATGTAGCAGAAGCTTTTGAGATGATTCAACTGACAAAATCTATTAATGGAAAAAACAGAGACAAGAGTGCTTTAGAAAGTGCAATAAGAGTAAGAGAAGCATTGAAAAGATAAAGGGATTTTTGTATCGTGATTCCCTGTGGTGAAGTGGTAGTAGGGCTACGCGTTTGGGTCTATCCTCCTTTGGATTTAGGATGTATAATCATGGAAGCAGCGCAGAAAAACAGCGCCTCAGCCTAAGATAAAAGCTATCTAGGGTTGGGGCGTTTCGCAAATTCAATCGTTTTATGAATGTGTGTTACATTGCTCCATAAATATACTTCGAAGGAGTGTCCTCGATGAAAATTGGATTTCTTGTCATTGATATGCAGGCCATTCACCTGCAAGACGTCGAAGAGAAAGTTGTAAACAGAGCATGCGAGTATATCAATTATGTAGCGGGTATGATTCGTTCTCATGATCATGTTGTCATACATATTCAGGACATCGAAGTAATTACTGAAGCAAACTCTGAAGTGTATCGTACGATTCCGGAAATTGAAATTCAAGATCAGGATATCATTTTGACAAAAGAGAATCCCAATGCTTTTTGGGATACAGAACTTGAGCAGATTCTCAAGAATCATGATATTGAATTCATCGTCCTGGCAGGGTATGCGGCAGAATATTGCGTATTGTTTACCTATAATGGCGCTCGTGAAAGAGGCTTTAATGCGGTAATATTACAAAATGGAATTGTAAGCAGACATCAGGATGTAATCACATCAACGTATAGAGATCGGGATATCATTTCGTACCCTGTAATTCAATATATGATCAGTAAATGAAATAAGGGTATTTAATGACTGCCCGACCGAAATTACTGCAATTCATAATAGTAGAGGGAAAAATGAAACATATTGTTTGGTTCGGATTGAATTTATGTCTAATCACTTTGATTTTCGTTGTTTCTATTTTTGCTTTTTCCTACTTTATACACGCAGAAGAGTACATCACACAATCCGCCGCCTTCATTGATGCTCAATTAAAACCTACTAGAGATGCCGTTATGTTTACTGTGTTATTTATAAGTTCTGGCTTCCTTTTTATATCATTATCTAAATTTCAATTGGGGACATATGTAAGTAAATTGCTTACTTCATTTTTGATTATTTTCCTTCATGTAATATTCATATTATATGGACTAGTGCTCTTCGAAGCAGCGTTTCCATTAACCGTAATGAGATTGGTCACAGTGATTGTGGGATTAATTGTTATTATAGTAAGCATTTTTGATTTATTAAGAAACACGAAAAACAAATGAGAAAATTATTGCAAACAACCATGGAAGGTTAAGTGCTACAGTGATCTCGGCACTTACACCGTGTTGATTAACTGCTCCTTGATCTTAGTAGGTAATATTGGGGAAGTTGGACAGGCATCTAATCATGCAAGACTATTTTGCGAAGCCACACAGCAGTGTGTTACTTTAAGCGTTCCAGATTGATGGATACAACAACTCAATAGGACTAAACGGCTATTAAGAAATCCAAGAAAGACGGTAATTGTTATGGCATTCTGTATTGAATTCAAATTAATTGAAATGAACGATAACAAAGCCACCTATGTATATGGGGATTGTTCAGAGAATTTTGAGGGGATATTTGAATTAGAGTTAGAAAAGTTATTCACTGGTGAGATTCCTAGTGATACGAGCATGACACAAATAGTGAAAGTAATTCGACCCTGCTTAAGTGACGGAGCTTATCAGCATAAAGCAAACAGGGCATTTAGTAAGATCTATAAGCATTATAAAGAGACAGGAACCTATTTAATAGAAGGTGGCTATTATGCATAGCACAGAATTAGGGAAATTACTGATATGACAAATTAAATCATCATAACTCTAAGGAGATTAACATCATGATTCAGAACTTATATGAGACACATTTGCAAGTGAAGAACCTAGGTAGATCGATTGAATTCTATAAGAATCTAGGTCTTGAACTATCTTTACTCGTTGAAGAAAGAAGAGTTGCCTTTTTCTATCGGGAAGGATCGCCAATTGCTTGGGCTATGGGAAGTTCCGGAGAGTAATGAGGTGCAAAGAAGACATTTTGCATTCGGAACAGATGTGGAGTTATTAACAGGTGCAATTGACTGGTTAAGGGAAAAAGGGATAGTGCCGATTCATGCTCTTGGCAAAGAGCCAACGGAACCGATTGTACATACATGGATGCCAGCGGCAGCCATTTATTTCAATGATCCTGATTATAATGAACTTGAACTGATTGCATGGCTGCCAGATCAGCCTCAAGAAATCGGATATGTACCTTATTTAAGTGAGTGGAATGAAATCGTGAAAGCATGATTCCCTATAAGGGCTCGATGATTACTGATGTTGTTTTTGAGAATTTACTTTTTCGTATCCATACAGACTCCGAGATATATAGTCGATTTTGTCACCCTATATTGACTATCCTGATTGGGATAGCAATAAATATAATTTATTATATTTTTACAATCATAATTGAAGGTAAAAAGGTTCATTCTGGATGAACTTAGGCCATTACCTCAGATACAAATAACGCCCCAGTCCGAGATAATAGCTATCAAAGGCTGGGTCGTGTTGTATTTACAGCACCAATAAAGTCAATTAAGAAGTGAGGCTGCTAATGGTAATAGTAGAGGCAGAAAATAGAGAAATATACTGAGATTAGTCGGTCACATATCTCCACAAGCTAGAGAATTTGTGAGCGAAGCATTTCATGCACAAGCGGTATCCGTCTTTCATTATAGTCGAACGGAAGAAGTTCATGGTGTATTTTGTGCAGCTGAGAATGATGATTGCACGATTGCGTATGTTTCCTTTCTAAAAATGTCAATGAACGAATCAACCCTCATCCTAGGGTTAATTGCTGAAACAATCCGGACGTTCTTGGCGAGAGTCGATGGTAAGGAACTTTGCTTTAATGTATATGGGGAAAATGAAGAGGTCATTGCGTTTATAAGAAGCATCGGATTTCAATCGGATATGGAAGGTTATCATCTCATATATACCAAGACAGAATTACCAACTATGCTGCCGTCACAATTGATTGAAAAGCAGTTTGAACCATCCATGCTGCAAGCTTTTATTGAATTATTTGATCGGGGATACTTCCAATTACAGCTGGAAGAGGGTCAGATAACGGATTGGCATAGCTCTAATCAGGTAGAGTTCCTAAGCATGCTTCAAGATAAGACACGCAGCGATGAACTTCGTTCATTTTGGCTAGAGAATCAATTGATCGGTTCCTATCTCATCCATAACAATTACATTCAAGACTTGGTAGTGAATCCAGATTATCAGAATTGTGGGTATGGCGGTGTGATATTGGCACACTGTGTTGCACATATGAGAATGAACAAGGGGATAGATAATGTTTGTCTGCGTGTGGCGAAATCCAATTGGAGAGCTAAACGATTCTATGAACGAAATCACTTTGAAGAACTGGCCAGTTTTGCAGAGCATACTTACATTCCAGGTTAAGCAGAAACAATGTGGTAAGTGATAAATTCTAGCTGAGGGAGCATGTATGAATAAGACATGGTCGAAGAAGATGCCTGCTGTTCAATTTCGAGTTGCAAGGCCTACCCATCAATTACAGAAGATTGTTGAATTCTACTCGGAAGGTCTTGGTCTCGAAGTTGTAGGTTCATTTGAAAATCATAATGGCTACGATGGCGTCATGATCGGTCTTCCTGATGTTCACTATCATTTGGAGTTTACACAGGAAGTACATGCAGTGCCCGTACCGCCACCCTCTTCAGATAATTTGCTGGTGTTCTATATACCAGACGTACAGGAACGGGATGATATCGTTTCTAGATTAGTCTCCATGGGCTACCCTATTGTAGAACCAGAAAATCCTTATTGGCAGCAAAATGGGATAACCATTTGTGACCCAGATGGATGGAGAATTGTGTTGCAAAATGCGACCGGGCTTTCATAAGGCGGATGGAAATGAGAGATGTAGTTATGATCAGTTTAGTCCCGACTACTCGTGAGAACTGGAAAGATGCATTAAACTTGCAAGTTCAAGCACATCAAAACCATTTTGTCCCATCAGTAGCAGTGTCTTTGGCCAAGGTACATATCCGTCCAGATGGCGATGAGTATGAATATTTTCCATTCTGTGTGTATAATGCGGAGAATAGTTTAGTGGGCTTTGTAATGATTACGCTAGATGATACAACAACCCAGTCCTATTGGCTAAATGGATTGATCATTGATAAAAATGAACAAGGTAAGGGATATGGAAAGGAAACGATCAATTCTGCAATTCGTTATATTAGAGAAAATTACTCGCAAAGCGAGTGTGTGAATCTAACAGTATGTGTAGATAATGTAGCAGCCAGAAGGCTGTATGAAAAGATCGGTTTTTGTGAGACTGGGGATGTATATGATGATGAGATTGTTTATCGATTCACATTTTAATTACATCGAAAGATAAATGAAGAAAACGTTGAACGAATCTAAGATGCGCTTAGAAATTGTGACTAAGTGAACAGTTAAATAGACAAAATGGCATTTCGAGAGAAATGGGGCACGAGAATGAATATACGAGTTCTTCAAGAGAGTGATGCACAGGCCTATCAGGAGCTTAGATTAATAGGGTTGCGGACAAATCCTGAAGCATTTGGTTCTACTTATGAGCGGGAAGCGAATTTCACACTGGAAACGGTAATGGAGCGAGTCAAACCAAGTAAGGACAAATTTGTGATAGGTGCGTTTGATGACGAAGGATTGTTAATAGGAGTAGCTACTTTTGTACGAGAGAATGGGATGAAAACTGCCCACAAAGGAAATTTGTTCGGGATGTATGTGAGAGAAGAAATGCGTGGGAAAGGGGTATCGAAAAACTTGTTGCTTGCTTTAATTGCGAGGGCGAGCGAAATCGATGGCGTAGAACAGATCAATTTAACAGTGGTATCGAGCAATGAACCAGCTAAGAGGCTGTATAGCTCGGTCGGATTCCAGACCTATGGCATTGAGCGCCGTGCCTTAAAATATAATGGGCAATATTTCGATGAAGACTGGATGGTCTTGCAGCTGCGTTAAGAGTATCTAGCAACCACTGTGAATGGCTAACGAAATAATATTGTTCCTCATGTCGATCGGATTGTGACCATAACTTAGATGGAAGGTGTGAAGAGCATTGTTATTGGCGATTGGCATATCTCTGTTATTGACGTTCTCTTTACATAATCGTTCAAAGCATATTAAAAGTAGTAACTCGAGTTGATGTCGAGAAATCAACAATCATTTTTTGGGGAATGACCGTAATTGTAGTATCCGTAATATCTCTATGGTATGGGGAGCAGTATATTTACAAAATACCAGAACGCGTCATGCCAGTGATGACATTATTCTTCATTGTTGCAATAGTAAATGTATTCTTGGCTCAAAGGTCAGGATATCGTCCGATCGGGATTTACGATACCATTCACTTTTGCTTATCTTACCCTCTGCTTGAAGAGATGGTGTTTCGAGGTTTGGTGCTTCCGCTATTAAGCAGCAGCTTGCCCTCAAGCTCATCCATAACCATATTGGGGTTATCTGTTACTCCTGCTGTTCTAATATCAGCCTTTCTTTTTGCAATCTGCCACCTTCAATATTATAGGTTGTCACGCATGAGTATCCGATTTATGATCTTTGCATTTTCTGGCGGGATTTTCTTGGGAATGATCGCTGATCATACCCACTCCATATGGTTGCCTCTTATGCTGCATATCGAGTTTAATGTACTAAGTGTGTATTTTAGCAGAAGAAGAATATCGGTAGGCAGTTGAAAAGGAGAATTACAGATGATATACCCAGAACTAGAAACGGAAAGATTGAATATGCGGGAATTAACTATGGAAGATGCGGATGCCGTATATAGACATTTTTCCATCCCAGAAGTTACGAGATTTATGGATATTGGGGTGTGCAAAGAGTTAACAGAAGCAGAAGAGATTATTGCTTTTCATATTCATGATTCAGGTTGTCGATATGGACTGTTTAGCAAAGAGAACAACGAACTAGTTGGGACATGTGGCTATCATTGCTGGTCTACAGTGGAACACGAAAGTAAAGCTGAAATCGGTTTTGATTTGTCGCCGAAATACTGGGGAAGAGGACTGATGCAGGAAGCTTTGCTGCCGATTATTCGAGTGGGATTTGATATCATGAAGCTTGATTATATAGAAGCGACAACGGAAGTAGATAATATTCAATCGCAGAGGCTGCTGAAGAAAATGGGATTTGATCAAGCGAGTCAATTGAGGGACAATCTCATGTATTTTACATTAAGAGCAGCTATGGATTCATCCAAGTCGTAAGCTGTTGATGTTCACTTACGATGTGAGTAGTATGCAGTGAAAATAGGAGTGATCCATTATGAATCAATTGGATAAGCGGTACCCCATTGGAAGATTTGAGCACACCGGAGAGATTTCGTCTTCGCAACGCGATCTTTGGATCAATGAGATTGAAGAGTTCCCTGACAGACTGAAGGATGCCGTAAGAGACTTATCTGAAGAGCAGTTAGACCTGGAATATCGCGAAGGTGGATGGAAAATACGCCAAGTTGTACACCATCTTGCAGATAGTCATATGAATAGTTTTATCAGATTTAAACTTGCTCTAACAGAAGATACACCTGAGATTAAGCCCTATTATGAAGAACGATGGGCTGAACTGCCGGACTCGGTACATTCAAATATCCAATTATCGATTCAGTTGCTCGAAGCATTGCATCAGAGATGGGTTGTGTTATTACGATCGTTATCTGAGGCCGATTTCCAAAAACAGTTTTACCACCCGGGTTCCAAAGAAGTAATCCGATTAGATTATAATGTGGGAATATACGCTTGGCATGGCAATCATCATATTGCCCATATTACTGGTTTAAGAAGAACACAGAATATATAAGTGCAATTGATGCAAGAAGACGAAACGTATCCAAGTAACCGTACTATCGGGTTATCGGGGTGCGTTTTTTATTTGAAAGAGGAAAATGTGAGTGAAGATCGAACATGTTCTACAGGAATATAATGGGTAACAATGGCCAGTGGTGTTGCCACTTCATGGAGGACGAATATGGAACTGTTGGTTGTTGGTGATGTACATGGTTGTTTGCATACATTTTCTAAGTTGATTCAGGAACATTGGAACAGGGATAAACAAGTATTCGTGCAGCAACACGTTGAATATCGATACAGGGGCATATCGCCCTGTTGGGCTTACAGCAGTCAAAGTGAACCAAGATGGCGAATAGAAGAAATCATATTCGAACCAACGCTCCCGATTGATGTGATGAGCGAGAAAGGCTGAAGGTGTAATCATGAATAGAACTGTAAAGTTTCCCGATCCATCGCTGCATCCTGAGTGGATACAACCGCATAGCCCTGAGTGGTATGCAGAGCTGAATGATATAGTAGGAGAATACCAGTATCCGTGGAAATCTACCTTTGAAGAGCCAACGGCGGAGATGATTTATGAAAAGGAGATAATGTCGCACCTCACTAGTGATTCACGGATATTAGATGTTGGATGTGGGCACGGTGAATTTACTAGACGTTGGAATCATAGAGTGAAGGAAGCTGTTGGAATAGATAATCGAGAGAATTTTATCCGAAAGGCGCAGCAGCTCAATGGAAGTGAGTCAGTACATTTCATGCTCGTAAACAACGGAGGATGCATTGTGCCCTTTGCAGACAACACGTTCGACCTCGTTTATACGAAGAAAGGGCCTTGGTTATACGAGGAGGCATCTCGAATTCTAAAGCCGAATGGGATGATGATGGGTGTATATCATGGAGGGACAGATGGTGGGCTTAGAAGCCTGCTTCCTGGATTGTTTACCCCGCTATCTTATGATCCTTACGATTTGGATGATTTGGTCACAAGATATCAGTTTCAGCGAACAGCCGGATTGAGCGATTTTCAGGTTCAACTGGTTGAGGAAGTAGAGTATTTGACAAGGCCAGAAGATGTGCTCATAAAGAAGTGCTTTGGACAGAGGAAGGAAGTTCGTGAATATGTCTGGTCAACTTGCCTTCGGGGTGTTGAACAGGTATTTGCAGAGCATGCAACTGACAAAGGATTTAGAGTAATTAACTTTCATTATGTAGTTAAAGCAAGGAAGTCGTGATTGGTAACTCCGTTTACATGAATGGCAGGTATCATGACCAGCTGTTAGTTTGATAGACTGATGTGGAGTATCAAGAGTGAAACAAGATGAAGAGTTTTATATATATTTTGTGCATGGAAATTGCATGGCAAGCTCTTATTTTTAATCGATTCGTGAGAATCGATTTTTTTGTTCTATTTTGTCCCGCGCAATAAACATTGATTTACATAAAATAAAAGGAGCGATAGCGATATTGTTCAATCGCTAGGTAGTAGATTCCTATTACATGGTACGTTTTCACAATCTATCAGGAACTACTTTCCTGAGGGAGGGAAGCTGGATGTCAAATCCCAATTTACCGAACATTACACCCCAAATAAGTATTACTAGAGACGATGCAATCAATTTATTGCTTATTTCAATGGCTATGGAAGAGCTCTCGCTTAGTCATCTAGTGAACGCGGAGGCAGAGAAAATGCAATATGTCCTTGGGACGCTTCCTGGGTAAGAAGCTCCTGCAACTATCCGAACCCGAGTATTTTGCAGCTGCTGGGGTACAAGGAATAACGCTGCAATTTTTAGCTATGGCTATGAAAATGTCGGACTAGTTTCACCGGTTTCTTTCTTAGCGGCGAAGGTGACGAATGGCAGCGGCATAACGTTCTCTACGAACAATCGAACAGTGATTGAATTGGCTCCGAATGCAACTTATTTTGCATCCTATAGCTTCATCGAAAGTCCATTAATGGCTAGAGCTTATCGGTCGCCCCGTCATTAGTGGACGGAGTGTCCCGATCAGGTGGAGCGGGCAGCGCCGTATTCAATACAGGGCCAGGATCTAATAAACTGCAGCTTATGAATATGAATGTACAGGAGATTAAGTTTGTCTTTTGCGAATGTTAATATTATTCAAATCGGTTAAGGAAATTGCAATTGCCACATCAGTAGTTTTTATTACTCTTGTGGGATGATTTCTGAAATGGAACAAGGTCGAGTTTAAGGGAGCGGTATCCTCCGACTCGGCCTTGTTGTTTTTATTGCCGCATGCGTGTACAGCGTATTTTTGACGTGAGATCAAGGTCATGGAAGCGCGTGATCTTCCGCAGCAAGTATTGTCATGTTGGATGGAATTATGTTGGCTAATATTGGTAAGGAAAATATAATAGAGACAAGGATATTCGTTGATGGGTGGAGGGGAAGAATGCGCACGATAAAAACCATCTTTGTTGCGGCAAGGTTCTTCATCATTACCTCATGTACCTTTCTGAAATACGATCAGCTCTTTATTGTTCAACAAGGCTAGGAACCATCGAAGATGAAACGATATTTAAGTCGAATGGAATAGGGAATCTGTTTGTTTCTATGATCAATCCCGTTCGAATTGCTGAGGCCCGAGAAATGGTGCTGCAGATTAAGGCTGCAGATGGAACAGAAATCATAAAGTCCCGCACATTTCGGTTGGAGAATTGAGTCACTATAGCTCAGGATAGTTGAGGGCGGGGGATTGAAAATTCTAGAGGTAAGATACATCAGTTCGGAGTGAGGGGAGTGGCGACATGAATCAGGTTGTTGTGGCTAGTGCTGCCCAAGTCGAAAAGCAGCGAATACAACAGCTAATCCAGTTCTATATTTATGATATTACTGAATATACTGGTGCGGCCATTCAAGAAGACGGTACGTATCGTCCAATGCCGGACATCGATAAGTATTGGGATGATCCCATAAGTCATCATCCTTACCTCATTACGGTAAATGATGAAGCAGCAAGATTCCTATTGATCAGGGTAAGAGATGAGCAAAGTCAGTACTACGATTTTGCACATTTGTTTGTTATGCGTAAATTTAGACGTACGGGAGTAGGTCGGATTGCAGCGAAGTGTATATTTCAGCAATATGGCGGCGAGTGGGAACTGCATCAATTAGAGAATAACATTCCCGCGCACAGGTTCTGGGATAAAGTTATCGACGAGATATCTGATGGCACAGTAACGGTAAAAAATGGAGAACGGAAGAAGATATCAACGTTTTGCCTGCAAGTAGTTGTACAAGTTGTGCTGGTTCGTGTTGGTTATATGACGTAGCAGAGTGTACAACAATCAAAATGAGGTGGGATGTTGATGGCAGCGGACATAGTGCAGCTCATTGATTATCATGTATGGGCGAATGATAGAATCATGAATCATCTTGCCGGATTACCTAGTGAAGTTTTTTTCAAACCAGTAGATGTTGGATTCGCAACGATTGCAGCTGTAATCCATCATATGGTGTCTGCTGATGCGCTCTGGTTTGCCCGGATTATGGGAGATCGCACATCTCCTGTGGAGGTTAACCAATTTGCTTCGCTTCAGGAAGCAATTGATTACACGAATAACGTATACACTCAAATGCGTGCATATGCAGGTTCGATTCCTGATCCGGAGAAGATCGTGACCTACCGAACCCGGATGGGAGAAGAGGTTCAGAACACGATATCCGACATCGTGTACCAAATCGTGAATCACGGTTCTTACCATAGGGGCAACATCTCTACCATGCTAAGACTGTTGAGACACGAAGGGGCGTTGAGCGATTACATTGCTTACATCCATTCGAGGGAACAAAAGTAGAAACGTACGTTGACTATAGATTCGAACATTGAGGTGAGAGAAATGTCCAGATTTTATCCGATAGTGCAAATTCCAGGCGGGGAGGAAGATTTGCGAGATGATCGCAAAAAGCTTCAATGGCAAACAACCATTCATACTTTTCTTCTTGGAGCCTATCCGGTTACGAACGAGTTGTATGAGGCGGTTGTAGGAGATTCAGATACCGCTTCTAACTCTTCACATTCTCATCAAATGCCCGTAGTGAATATTTCGTGGAAGGACGCGGTTGTCTTTTGTAATTTACTTTCACAGAAATCTGGATTGACGCCATGTTACTCGATAGGGAGCGATGGGGAGACGGTTCAATGGAATGTGGAGGCAGACGGCTATCGCCTACCGACCGAAGCAGAGTGGCAATATGCATGTAAAGCAGGGACTTCTGGCTACCAGTATGGCAAACTGGATCAGATTGCTTGGTACAATGATAATTCACAAGGCATGCTCCATGAGGTTGGGAACAAGGAGCCGAATGCATGGGGATTGTACGATATGCTCGGCAATGTATGGGAATGGTGCTGGGATATTTATGATGAGCAGGTGTATGGCTCTTATCGAGTCTTTCGCGGGGGAAGCTGGGCTGAAGAAGCAAGAGGATGCGGAGCAACCTGCCGTAGGCGCAGCCATCCCACATTCCGAATTGAGGATCTTGGATTCCGCCTAGCAAGGTCATTGAATCGTTAATCCCCCTGTGTGATGCAAGTGTATGATGGCAGCTGTATTCAGCATGAATGAGAAGGAATAGCGGATTGAACGAACATGCGAAGGGTTTTATGGAACATTACGAAAACGACATGAGGAGCGAAATAATACGGATGATTTCTGTTTACGAATGGAGGAGTTATGGAGGAAGTAATTACAACCATATATATGGTTCGTCATGGAGAATCGCCTAAGACGGAAGGAAACGAAGAACGCGTGGCTTGACAGAGAAAGGCAAGGAAGCTGCTCGTATTGTCGCGGATATTCTACAAGAAGAGGGGATAGACACGTTCGTATCTAGTCCATATTCGAGAGCAGTCCTCACTTTGGAGGGTCTGGCGAAGTCGCAAGGGAAAGAGATTCACGTCTTTGAAGATTTGAGAGAAATGGTGTTTGTCCCCGGTGATCGCATTGTAGCGAACGATGAGCTGTATCCTGTGGTCAGAAGGATGTTTGAGGATGCCGCTTATTCGCTGCCTGGAGGCGAAACGATTGCGGTTTGTCAAGAGCGGGCTATGCGTGTATTACAACAAATCGTACATACCCATAGAGGCAAAAAGATTGCGATTGGCACGCATGGAGCTATCATGACATTGATGATGGGCTGCTTCGATAGTCGATATGATGTAGACTTTCTGTTCCAGACTTCTAAACCTGACATTTATAGACTTGAATTGAATGAGAAAGATGAGTGTATAGGTGTTCAGAGAATGTGGAAGGTTGCTGCACGTTGAGCTCTATGAAGTAGAGCGGTAATAACAGTCAATTAATCAAAACGAGTTCCTTGAACATGTTAAACTACTCTGTTGACACGGACTGTCGGCAGAGATAAAATCGATTTGAACATGTTAAACTATAGAGGAAAGGTGTTTTGATGGACAAGACAAAATCTGCAATACTCGATTCCGCTCTGGCCCTCTTTATTGAAAAGGGATATAAAAAAACCACAATTCGTGAAATAGTAAATCATTCAGGTGTATTGATTGGCAGCATCTATTATTACTTCAAAAACAAGGACGATATATTTCATTCATTGATTGTGGATGTTTTTAGCTTAGTTGATGAATATACAAATATACATATATCGCCTATCAATAGCCCTGTATGCAAATATGCCGTTGCCTGCACTCTGGAGTTGTATATAGCTGATATGAATGAGCACGGTGCAGAATTAATATGTGAAGGGTATAATTCTCCTAGCATATTAGACAGTTTGGTGAAGCACGCAGCAATGCGTTCAGAAAGGATATTTGAGGAATACAACCCAGCACTTAATTTTTCCGATTATTGCCGTCTGACATTGGCTATTAAAGGTGTAACCCGCAACTTTATCGAAAATCTGCGGAGTAATGATTCATTTCCAATGGAATCCGTTATTGATACTTTGTTGGATATTAGCCTTCGGACATATAACGTTCCAGCGGATGAAATAGTGCAGACCAAGCAATACATAAAAAATAATGAAGAACAACTTAGGAAGGCGGCAAATGCCTTGATGCACCAAGCCTTGCCGAGAAAATAATGAGGGTCTAACTGCACATCAGCGTTGTAAAAAGCCTTGTGCAGTTTTTAAACCTCTTTATTTGAACATGTTAAACAAACAAAATGGCGAATGTTGTAGGGCAAAGATTATTGATTTACCATGACCGATTAAGAATAACCGGAAAGAGATTACTTTTTGGTGAGAGTAATAACACATGGGCGTACATTCCGCCACTCATGCCTGAATCGATGATAATATAAGAAGGGAGCAGTTGTTATGAAGCTAGTAACTTTTGTCCTTAAAAATGACCCTACACAAACAGAAATAGTTGGTGCTTTGACCCAAGACGAACAGCACATTGTTGAACTGCAAAAGGCATGTAGGATTCATAAGGGTAATCCCAACAAGTATTTTGATAATATGATTGAATTTCTGGCCGGTGCTGCGGAAGCGTTCGCTTTGGCTGCTGAATTGTTGGAGGAATCTGGTGCTGACTGCAAGGTGAGTATAGAGGATGTTCAGTTATTGGCTCCGGTTCCTCGGCCTCGTGTAATGCGGGACTGTGCCTGTTTTGAGGAACATCTAATTGGGTGTAATCGTCGTGGGCGCATGATGCAGGGTGAGGATCCCGCAAGTATTGACCCTGAAAGCGTTAAGCCGGATGCTGGATGGTATGCCAAACCCCGTTTTTACAAAGTGAATGTCAATTCCATTGTCGGCCCCGGTGTGGACATCGCTTTCCCAGGCGGAGAAATGTTTAAGGACTATGAACTGGAACTCGCCTTCTACATTTGGAAGGAGGGCAAAAACATCAGCCACCACAACGCCATGGATTATGTTGGCGGCTACACAATATTTAATGATTTTTCGGCAAGAATGATTCAAATGAACGAAATGGCTCTAGATAGTTTCAATGTTGGACCTGGGATCGGCAAGGATTTTGCAAATGCAATGGGGCCCTGTATGGTGACGCCAGATGCTTTTGACTATACCGATGCGAAGATGACTGTTCGGGTGAATGGTGAGGTGCGTGGTGGCGGGAACCATGGTACAGCTTACCACAAAATCCCCGATGTCATTGAATACATCTCAAACGCGACAACCTTATATCCTGGCGATGTCATTGCAACAGGAACGGTGGGAACAGGGGCTGGCATTGAAACAGGTATCTCATTGAAAATTGATGATGTTGTTGAATTGGAAATTGAAGGGATTGGCAAGTTGGCGAACCGGATTATTATTCCAGACGCCACCAAACAAAGGAATAAGGGCGAGGCGTTCAAACGCTTGGTGTGCGGGCCAGTGGATGGTAAGTCATCCTTTGTTATTGACGATTATCCTGATAAATGGAGAGGAGGCGCTTCCAAGAAGCCGACGGTTGATGTCTGGCGGATAAATGAAATGCCCGCGAAAGAATCAGCTACTGCCAATGTGGATATGGGGAACCTGCCTATTGAACATGAACCACAGGCCGGCATGGGTCAATCCATTTTCCGGCATGTGCCTCTTGATATTCCGCAAGGACCCAGATTTGAGGATTTGCCACCCAATGTTCAGAATTTGCATAGAGGAATGTGGGTGGAGGCACATAAAACCATTGGCACTAAGTATATTCCCACCGAAGAAGATATGAAAAAACATGTGTCCATGCATTGGACCGAGACAATAAATATGTTTTTCTGTGTAGATGCAGAACCCGAATTGGTGTCACTTAATGATTTGGATGATGCGCCCCTGAAAACGGGGGATGCACTTGTGCAGATGGCTTGTATGCATGGTTGGATAGGCACCGGGATAATCGGTGGTATTCTGGCTTCTGCTGACATGAACACCCACACACAACCGATTGACAAGCCCAAGCCAGCATTGGTATCCAAACTTACCCGCTTCAAGCGATATGTAGCTGCAAACATGAAGAGCACTGAAAAAGAGATTGGGATGTCGGATGTTGTGATAGACGACTATTCTCCGAATGAGAGTGAGATTTTCGACAATGAGGGAAAACAGATCGGCTATGCGGGTGACATTTGGCGCATGTTAGCCCCAAATGCAGATGTATCGGCAAGTGCTGATACGATTGTTGGCCCTATGGAGCCAACACCACCTGAAAATGGAATTACTTTCCGAATGGTGGATCTGTTGCCCGGTTGCACATTTGAAACTGACGCCGATTTCATGAGTTACTATTCGGTCATCATCGGCCAGTTGGAGGCTGTTTGTGATGAAGGCCGTGCCACGGTACCGACCACGGGTGATTTGGTTCAGTTGAAAAACGCAAGCTTGAAACTGGTAAACACGACAGATGAAATTGTACGCTTTGCATACTACATGATCGATACCGAATAGCCGAAAGATGTAAAAATCGTTTTTGGTCAATTTATTATCTCCCACCAGCTAGGAATGAGGGTTACAATCCATATACGGATGCGATTATCCAGCACTCCACCAAGAAAATAGAGCAGCATGTGTGGGGGATGACAAGTGAACCTTCAATTTAAAACGTATCATGATGATAATTATAATGAGGTTTGTCAATTTTTAATTGACATTTCGCAAGAGCATCGCAAGCATATAAATTGGAATTGGGCTAGATGGGAGTGGATGTACTTCCATCCCGATTTCGATAGAAGCTTACGGTCAAAAATCGGCTTATGGTTTGATGAACTTGAATTAGTGGGTTTGGCTACCTATGATCACTATTCGGGTGAAGCATTTTTTGCAACGAAGCAAGGATATGAAGAACTGGAAGATGAAATTGTCGAATACGCTGTGAAGACTTTCAGCGATGAAAATGGGCTTGGAGTCGCAGTGAACGATACTGACTCTGAACGTTCTCAACGCTTGCAAAATAAAGGATTTGTAAAACACGATCAGAGTGAAAATATTGTTGCGTGTTCCATTGCAAATATCGAACATCATTCCGTGCTCCCGGCGGGCATTACGCTCAAAAGTTTGGATGCAGAAACAGACGTATATAAGCACAAGACCGTGCTGTGGAAAGGCTTCGATCACGATGGCCCAGTTTCCATAGATGATGTAACCATACAGAAGCAGAAAGCGATGCTGTCTGCAACTCATATGAATCCATCCTTGCATATTGTTGCGGTTAATGAGGACGGGGAATATGTGGCTTATTGCGGATTATGGTATAGTCCCCAAACCGATTATGCGTATGTCGAACCTGTAGTCACTATTCCGAGTTATCGGGGGATGGGACTTGGTGCTGCGGTTGTAGTAGAAGCGCTAAAGCGCAGCAGTGTATTAGGAGCGAACAAAGCGTATGTCATTTCGGATCATCTCTTTTACAAGGCGATAGGATTTGTTCAGCATTCACGGTACTCTTTCTATTGGCACAATGACTTACGGACAAGCGATACGTAATGTTTAATGCGGGTTTAGCAGTACGGATGAATGGGCTGGGCATATCATACATATTCATGTCATGAAGGTTAGGATTGCGGTTTCTAGGACAAAGAGCAGATTGGTGGGCAGTGATGTGATTATCATTGTGTGCTACAACAATGGTAAAGCGATTGCAATGAAGGAATATACGGGAACCGAATTCAAGAATCGGTAGGAAAGAGGATAGCGATGATTACAATAAGATCAATTAAGGAAAATGAGCTGTTGGCATTGAGCGAGCTCTATCAAGAGCTAATGGGACAGCAGACGAACCAATCGAAGCTGGAGCAGGTATATCGAACGATTCAGCATAATGAGCAATACATCATTCTGGGAGCATTTGACGAGGAGCAGTTAGTAGGTTCCTTGATGGGCATTATATGTCATGATCTTGTGGGAGATTGTAAGCCATTCATGGTAATTGAGAATGTGATTGTGTCCCCATTGGTTCGCAGACAAGGTGTTGGCAATAAGCTGATGCAGGAAATTGAAAATATGGCGCGACAGCGTGATTGTTACTACATCATCTTTGTATCTGGCGAGCAGCGCAAAGAGGCTCATCAATTCTATGAACGGCTCGGCTTCAAGGATGAGAAGGTAGAAGGGTATCGGAAGCATCTAACCTAGGGCCCTGATATCGTACATCGTACATGAGAGAATACTTTGGCCAATAAAGTGCGTTATTGTTACGATCCCGCAAGGTAAGAAGAAGCGACTCATGGCTGACTGTCTGAAGATTGATATTCACGTATTAATCATGAAACAGGAGTGATCTGTATGGGTATGGCTGTGTTTTTTTCTTTTTTATCTTTTGTCTTCTACATAGGAGCATTTGTCATCTCAATTTATTGTCTAGTCCTCTTTATTAAGTTAGCACGACGGGGAATCAGAGCATTGGATCTGTATATTCAGGAAAAGGAAAACAAGAACGTCTAAAATGACAAACGGGGGAAGCCTATTGGAGGAACGCTCCAAACGTCCGAGGAAAGTGACGAGGTCGGTTACTATTCTGTAGAGGAAGCGCGAAGCAAGTTCACTTGGCCAGGGTTTCGAGAACAGATTGATCTCTACTTGAATCAAGAGGAGCTATTCATGATAGAGTTTCATCGCTGATAATGGTACCGATTCCTACGAACCAATGTACAGACGGAATGAGCGGGCGTATGAATGGAAAAATAAATCGGCTAAGAGAGAGGATTGATTCAACATGACAACTTTTCATTTTCACCCGATGACGAAAGAGCAGGCAGCTATCATTTGCACGTGGAAATATGAGGGGATCTATTCCTTGTACAGTATGGATGGGGATGACGAGTCCATCAATGAGATGCTAGAAGAAGAATTCTATTATACCGTCGATGACGAGAATGAACTAATCGGCTATATCTGTATTGGCAACTCTGCCCGTGTTCCGGGAGGCTATGCGGCTGGTATCTATGAAGATGAGCAAGCAATTGATATCGGTCTCGGACTTCGACCCGACTATACAGGACAGGGAAAAGGGGTGGAGTTCCTAGCTCAGGTTATGGACTACATTCGGAAGCTGAATCGAGGGGAGAAGATTCAATTAGTCGTCGCTGCCTTCAACGAAAGAGCGATTAAGGTGTATGAGCGTACTGGGTTTGTTAGAGGAATCTCATTCACAAGTAAAATAGGAGGGCAGGACACTGAATTTGTAGTCATGAGATATTCTCCTGCATTTTTTAAAGCCAAATAGAGCGAATGAAGGAACGATACGGCTTATATAATTGAAGATTCGCTGCTTGACAGCTGACAATAGCATCGCAACTGGAGGGGATACAATGCAAGCTACAGTGGTTACACTGCAGGCCAAGCAGCTTGTAGGATATCTAATTGAGGCCACGATAGAGGAGTTCGAATCGGGTCTTGGCAGGCGTACCTATCAAAAGCTAGTGACACAAAAAGATGAAATTCAATATCGCAACAATGATCATGTGCTTATGGTGCAGATCTATCCTGAGAAATCCGACTTTGATCCGCTCAAAGATCGGTTTATTCAAATTTTCGGATATGAAGTTGCGAGCCTGGGAACGATTCCGCCGCAAATGATAAGCCATAACATCCCTGAGAGTAAGTATGTGACTTGCACACACTATGGTCTCGAATCGGAATTAAGTCGTACGTATGAGTTCTTATATGGCGAATGGATGCGTGAGACAGGTCATGTGGCGCGTTTCTATGATTTTGAGAAATGGGATGAACGTTACAAGCCTTATAGTCAGGACAATGAAATTGATATATTTATCGCATTGGTATGATCTGTTCCTTCGTAGATACGCCATCTGCTTCGTGAAAATGGTATAGTAGAGATACTAATCTATTCGACGAAAAGGAATGCTGACAGATGAACTATAAAATGATCGTACTTGATTTGGATGATACATTGCTGCGTGATGATCGGACGATATCCCCGCGCACGAAGCAAGCGCTTCTTGATGCGCAAGCCGCTGGGGTGAAGGTAGTGCTTGCCTCAGGGCGACCAACCTATGCCATGATCGCCATTGCAGAGGAATTGGATCTGGATAGATTCGGCAGCTTTATTTTATCGTTTAACGGTGCTAAGATTACGAATTTCTCGACGAAAGAAGAACTGTTCAGCAGTACGCTGCCAGTAGAAACGGTTCGTGATATATACGCGCTTAGCCAACAAGAGGAAATATCAGTCTTGACCTATGTGGGCGATGATATTGTGACGGAAGCTTGCAATGAATACGTGGAGAAGGAATCCGAAATTACCGGCATGCCGATCTTGGAAGTGGATAGCTTCGTAGCTGCAGTACAACAGCCTGTTGTTAAGGTGTTGATGGTCGGGAATGCGGACAAGCTCGCTGTCATCGAGAAGAAATTGCAGAAGCAGTTGGAGGGTCAATTAAGTGTCATGCGTTCTAAGCCGTTCTTCTTGGAATTCACCGAGCACGGTGTGGACAAGGGCACGAGCCTTCATGAGCTGATTCAGAAATTAGGAATTCGTCAGGAAGAAGTCATTGCGATGGGTGACAGTTATAACGATGTTGCTATGATTAAGTTTGCCGGTCTCGGTGTAGCCATGGGAAATGCCCCGGCTGATATTCAAGCGTTAGCGGATTATGTAACGGATACGAATATGAACGATGGCGTAGCCAAGGTTGTTGAGAAATATGTGCTTGGCGAGCTTGTTGCGAAGTAAGGGTCAGCGTATCGAAGGAGAACCTTGTGGAGGTTCTCCTTTTTTTATCACGGATAAACTAAAAACTGAGATTTTGGTTCTGGCGGTAATTATGGTACCATTCATAAGATAGATTCAGTTACGATTGCCGTGCCAACAAGGAGAAAGTTGTATATGATGGGCACGGTTACTATGACATATAGAGAGCAGGGTTGCAAGGAATGGAAGATAGACAACAACGATATCGCTTTAGCGAAGCACCAATATGGGATTTGCAGCGTGCATACTACGAACGAAAAGGACTCAAGGCATGGAATAATGATCAGGTGCCCCAATACATCACAAGCAATCCGATGATCGCTACTGGATATGCGGACATTATTTTCGGTTTTCTTCGGGATCGGGCGGAACAAGGAGAGTGCTCGGAACCTGTTATCATTATGGAGCTTGGAGCGGGAGCGGGAAGGCTTGCCTTTCATATTCTGCACAAGCTGTGCGAACTTCGGGATGATGCGGGAATCTCGCTGCCTCCATTCAAGTATGTAATGACGGATTTGGCTGCCAAAAATGTGGAAGGATGGCGGGAACATCCTCAATTGAGGCACTTCGTGGAACAGGGGATGCTCGACTTTGCTACATTCGACGCAGTCAATGATAAGGAAATAAATCTCACCATTGCTCAAGAAACAATTCGTCCAGGCGATTTGTCACAGCCGCTGCTTGTATTGGCGAATTATTTCTTTGACGGCATTCCGCAAGAGTTGATTTATGTTGGGGATGGCGAGATCTATGAATGTGATGTTCTTGTTGAGTTCAAGGAGCAGGATGCTGCTGAATCCGTAGATCCGATTCGAAATATGACAATGACATATGAGTACCGCCGTGCTCCTCAATACGAGAGCGAATCCTATCCATATGGTGAGGCAATCTCACTGTACCGGCAGGAACTTGAGGACTCTCATATCCTGTTCCCAGAGGTGGGATTGAGATGCTTATATAGACTGAACGAGTTGTCTCAGCAGGGATTCGTGTTGCTCACTGCGGATAAAGGCGACCATAGGCTCGATAACTGGAAGTTTACTGATCCGCCTGAAATTGTTCACCACGGTGGCAGCTTCTCGTTAACAGCGAATTATCATGCGTTTCAGTATACATTTGAGCAGAGAGGTGGGCTAGCACTGTTCCCACCAAATCACTATAAAGACATTAATGTCGGATGTATCTTCATGCTGAAGGATCCCAACAGTTACGTAAACACCAAGTTAGCGTATCGTCAAGGAATTGAACGATTTGGGCCGGATGATTTCTTCAGTCTGAAGGTGTGGGTGGATCGGCATCTGGATACGATGGACTTGCAGCATATTTTAGCCTTCTGGAGACTAGGCGGCTATGACGCAGAATTTTTCATACAGAGCGCGAAGCGAATTTCGAGCTTGCTTTCTGAGGCAAATGATGAGGAGATGCTCGATATACAGCAGGGCATTCACATCATGTGGTCCGCTTTTTACTTGATGGAACAGAAGTACGACTTGGCTCTGGATGCAGGAGTGATCCTCTTTGAAATGGGGATGTATGAGGATGCAAAGTGGTTTTTGGAGACGTCTGTAGCGAATGATGATGATCCTGTTGCCACGGTACTTTTCTGCTTGGCGATTTGCTGTTATGAGCTTGATCAGGAGGACACAGCGCTGAAGTATACGCGCGAGGCACTGGTGCTGGAGCCTGATAATGAAGAAGCTCTGGAACTGCTGAGCTGCTTCGAGTAAGGGAAGCTTGCTTCACGAACTGCTTGATATGCATGGAGAAAGAAGCAGAGTATGAAAGTCTGAAGAGAAGGATTCCATAACACATTTGAGGATACAGGGAATCCATTAATGATGAACCGGATCAGCCACGCCGTTGAAGGAGTGAACTGATCCGGTTATTTGGTTTGAATTTCTAGTAAGCGATTGCATAGCGGGTGTATAATATTGTTAATTCGATAGAGGGGGGTGTACCGATGAACGTTTCCAACATATCCAATGAAGAATATGAGTTAAGCGGACTAACGATTAAGGATTTATTGAATCAGCAGTATTGTGTGTTTGATTTTGAAGGAACTGGCATCGACCATCATCTCGACCATATCACCCAAATAGGTGCGTTGAAGTTGGACGCAAGTGGGATTCAGGATGAAGTCCCTTTTGTTACACTTGTGCGTTCGCCGAAGCCAATCCCTGAACATATTGTAGAGCTTACGGGAATCACGAATGAGGCGATTTATGAAGCGCCAGATTTTGCTCAGGTCTATGAGGCATTTACGCAGTTCATTGGCGAACGGATTCTCGTGACGCAGGCGGGTTATGAATACGATATTCCTCTGTTGCGCAAGGAATGTGAACTAGCCGGATTGCCGATGATTAACAATGTCGTATTGGATACGAAGGCCATGTTCACGAACATTCATCCAGAGCTTGCCGATATCCCCTCAACTGATTTCCTCATCCAGTACTATCAAATTGACGATACGGACATAGCCAGACATGATGCAGTGGGAGACAGCATCCTGATCAGTCGACTTTTCGTAAAGATTCTTGAAGAGTATAAGGAACGAGGACTGGATGATTTGATTATAGAGGATGCCCTGCGGGTGAAGAGGTTTAGGAGACCGTATTAAGGTCACTAGGGTTATATACATATCTATCATTGAGTAGTAAATTGCTGCATACGAGAAAGAGGAGATTGTAAATATGTCCAAGGTTGAGTTGACGAATATGTGCATGATCTATGATCCTGACACAAATCGGGTATTGGTGCAGGAGCGTGTGAAATCGTGGAAAGGCCTTTCGTTTCCAGGAGGTCATGTGGAAGAAGGCGAGAGTCTGGTAGATTCCACGATTCGAGAGGTGAGAGAAGAGACAGGACTT
>NZ_JMDX01000062.1:0-27558 GCF_000935845.1 Paenibacillus sp. E194 | reverse complement strand
TGGAAAGAGCCGTAAGGATGACACAATCCCTACGGCTCTTCGCCTATCATCTCAGTTCCTGTAAAACAACCAGAAAAAGATATTGTTAATGAGATCATGTTCGTCACGTTTATCGTCGCGCTGCTGACTTACATGGATAGAAAAAAGAAGTAACCCCCAAGGTTGGCGCCAGAAATGGGTTGCACATGCTGGAATATACCTCAACAGTTAACAACTGATACGATTCAAGCCTTTTCTACTAGCAGAGGAACGACCTGTCCAGCATGAACATCGATCAATCCCAGATCCGTTAGCTTCAGCGCCGGACTTACTGGCAAGGAATGCGTACACAGCGACATAATCGGGTTATAATGCTCGTAGCCAATTGATTCCATCGCTTCGCGCAGCAGCTTCACGGCTTGTCCGAACTCCTCGAACGGCTCCTCTGACAAAATGCCGCCGACAGGCAACGGAATATGTGCAATCACCTCGCCGTCATCAACGACACAGAAGCCGCCTTGATCCGCAATGACTGTATTGGCCGCAAGCGCCATATCTGCCTGTGAATGACCTACGACAAGCAGGTTGTGATTGTCATGTGAATACGTCGTCGCAATCGCTCCGCGCTTAATCGTGTTGCCCGTAATGAGTCCGTAAGCACGGTTGCCATTCTTGCCATAACGTTCGAAGGTAGCAATTAACCCATATGGACTCTCCTGCCACTTCAATTCTCCATCTTCCACACGTACCGATTCATGCAGTTCCTTCGTGTTCGTCGTTCCGTTCAACACCTGCATGACGCGGCAGAGATACTCGCCATCAGCAGCCTCTGCAGCTACCCGGAAATCTTCTGCCGTTAGCTTCTGCAACTTCACACTCTCATAGAAATGAGACGGGAATTGTCGTTCGCCGCGCTCTTGCTCATAGGCTGTTCCAGCCTCATAAGCCAAGCGTCCATGCTTGTATACCGATGCGATGTCGAACTGCTCAACGTCGCTGAGCAGTACGAAGTCCGCCACTTTATTCGGTGCAATTGCTCCGCGATCGTACAAGTGCATCCGTCTGGCTGGCGTATACGTAGCCGCATAAATCGCGCGTTCCGGCTTCATGCCCATAGCCATCGCCTTTTTAACTAAGTGATTCAAATGGCCGTCCTGAACGAAGGTATCCGCCATGACGTCATCCGTTACGAAGCAGAACAGCTCTGCTACGTCCTCATGAATGAGTACATCCATAATGTCCGGTGTCATCGACTTCTCCTGAATCTCAAGGAACATGCCGTTCGCCATCCGATCGCGCATGCTGTCCACGGCCTGCTCGGTATGATCGGAGTCTACTCCTGCGAACATGAAGCGTGCCAGTTCCAGATCAACCAGCTTCTTCGGCGTGTGCCCCTCGATAATGAGATTCGGATAATTGGTGCGGATATGGTGCAGGATACGGTTCGTCTTGCAGTCCGGGTCTCGTAGAACATCCACCGAATTCATAATCTCGCCCAAGCATACGACCCGCTCTTCCTTCAGCAGCTCATCGATATCTGCAATGTCGATTTCCCCGCCCGTGGTCTCCAGCGGCGTTGCAGGCACCGAGCTCGGAATTGCATATAAGATGTCCGCTGTGCAGCCCTTGCTTGCATGTATCATTTCCTTCACGCCTTCGACGCCGAACACGTTCGCCATCTCATGCGGCTCGGATACAATCGTCGTGACTCCGTTTTGAATAAGGCCGTGCGAGAACGTCTGCGGCGTAACCATCGTGCTCTCAATATGAAGATGAATATCGACGAGGCCTGGAATCATGTACTTTCCCGTTCCGTCCACGACCTCGACCGCCTCGAATGCATCCGTTTCGCGATTCCCAATGTAGAGGAAACGCCCATCCTGAATGGCGGCATTCCCTTGTATGAATCGTTTCAAATACACGTTATACACGCTGACGTTCGTTACCAACAAATCTATTTTCATGTCTCCACTCCTCGCTGTCCTTCGTTCGTTGGTATAGAGGTATACATTTAAAATTAATTCGAAGTTCTCACCAATACGACTTTTTCTTTCGGCAGTACGAGCTTCACGGCTGTACCGCGTTCAAACGGCGTCTCCATTTCGCGATTTACCGTGAATTCGCCAAGCGGCGTTTCGACGATGTATTGATAGCTGCGACCGAGGAAGGTACTGATTTTCACTTGACCGTCAATCTGGTTCCACCCTGCTCCCACATCCTCAGCCGTTAAGCCGCCAATCCCAGCCGTACATTCGCTGTCAGTAACTACTAGGAGATCGTCCGGACGAATTGCGCCCTTCATCGAGCTGGACAATGGATGTCCTGAACGATGGATGACCTGCATTTTCGCTCCTTCTGCGCCATGTATCGTAAGGGCTCCCCCGTCATCATGCATTTCACCAATGTCGATAAAGTTATTGAAGCCGATAAACCGCGCAACGAATTCCGTAGCCGGGTATTTATAAATGTTCGCTGGCGCATCCAATTGCTCAATGATGCCTTTGTTCATGATGGCAACTTTATCTGAAATGGAGAAGCACTCCTCTTGGTCGTGAGATACATACACGCTTGTAATCCCAAGCTGCTTCTGAATGCGACGAATTTCTACACGCATATTGACGCGCAGGTTCGCGTCCAGGTTACTAAGCGGTTCGTCGAACAGAAGCAGATCCGGCTGAATGACGAGCGCGCGGGCGATTGCGACGCGTTGGCGCTGTCCACCTGACAATTCTCCGGGGAATCGCTTTTCGAAGCCTTTCAGGTCTACAACCTCCAGCATCTCATGTACACGTTTCGCGATGGACGACTTGTCCACCTTGCGCAGTTTTAAGCCGTACGCGACATTATCGAACACGCTCATGTGCGGGAACAGTGCATAGCTCTGGAATACGAAGCCGAAGTTGCGCTTGTTCACCGGCACCCGAGTATAATCCTTTCCTTGGAACAGGAACTTGCCATCCTTCGCTTCCAGGAAGCCAGCAATCAGGCGCAGTGTTGTCGTCTTGCCGCAGCCTGATGGGCCGAGCAGAGAGATCAGCTCGCCTTCGTTCAGGCTCAGGTTGAAGTCTTTCAAGATTAGATTTTTCTCGTATGCAACAGATATATTTTGAAGGGATAGCAATTCCATGATCGTTGGCCTCCGATGTATGCTAGTTATTTTTCGTGAAGTAGGAGAGTCCCATTAAGCGTTCAATTGAGAACATAAGCAATGCTGTAATGACCATCAGCAACACCGAAATTGCTGCAATCGTCGGGTCGAAGTAATTCTCGACATAGGTCAGCATTTGAATCGGCAATGTGCTGACCCCAGGTCCCGTCATGAACACGGAAATATCTACGTTGTTGAACGATTCCAGGAACGCGAGCAGTACACCAGCGATAAGACCAGAACGAATGTTAGGCAGCACGACCGTGAAGAATGTCTGCAGCCGGCTCGCACCCAAGCTCATGGATGCTTCTTCAACGGAATAGTCGAAGTTCGCCAAGCTTGATGCAATGACGCGAATGATAAATGGCAGCATCAGCACAATGTGTCCGATCAGCAAGCTTGTATATACGGGCAGTTCGAATTTCACGACTAAATACTTGAGCATCGTGAAGCCGAGCACAACCCCAGGAATCAAAATCGGCGAGATAAAGATTGCATTGAGCAGCCCCTTGCCCTTGAACTGATAGCGGCTCAGCGCATATGCAGCAGGAACACCGAGCAGAAGCGCAATAAGGTTGCCGGCAAGCGCGACGATGATCGTAACTTTGAACGTAGACAAAAACATTTCGACATCAAAAATATTGCGATACCATTTCAGTGAGAAACCTTCTGGCGGGAACTTCAGTACCGAACCCTCTCCAAAAGACGTTGCCATAATAATGATGAGCGGCCCGAGCAAAAAGAGAAACACCAATCCCGTAAATACGGCGAGTCCGCGATGTTGTTCTTTCATAAGAAGTTAACCCCCGTTATCCCTTCGGATTCAATTTGCGAGCGAGCTGATTCATAAGACCGATAATGATGAAGGTGACGACAATCATGACGGTCGCAATAATCGAAGCCATATCCCAGTCGTTGAGCGTCATCGCATTCTGATACAGGAACGTAGCAACGACTCGCTGTTTGCCGCCAAGCAGCTGCGGCGTCGTATACGCCGTTAGACTGCCGACGAATACAAGGATGCTTCCAACGATAAGACCAGGCACACACAGTGGCACGATGACGGTCATGAAGCCCTTCATGCGCGATGCGCCAAGGCTTGATGAAGCATTCAACAGGTCGCCGTCAATATTCTCCATAACACCTACGAGCGAAATGATCATAAGCGGCAAAAACAGATGAATGAGACCGATCATCATTGCGGTCGGCGTATACATGATTTTTAACGGCTGATCAATTAATCCAATGCTGGTCAACAGCTGATTTACCAAACCGTTCTTGCCGAGAATGACCATCCAACTGAAGGAGCGCACAATCGCACTCGTCATGAGTGGGAAGATTGCGAGCGCCAGCAGGATTCCTTTGATACGCGCCTTCTGCCGTGAAATATAGTAAGCAGCAGGGAATCCGATCAAAATGCAGGCAAGTGTTGTGACGAAGCTGACCTGCAGTGTAGTACCTAATATTTTCAGCATGTACGGATCGCCGAGCAGCTTCACATAACCGTCGATTGTAAATTGCCCTTCACGGAAGAAAGTTGAGCCAATCGTCATGAAGATCGGGATGATCATGAACAAGGTCAAGAATACGAGTCCCGGAAGCAGCAGCCATATAAATGGTTTTTTCATCAGTTCGTCTCCTGTTTCTCTTGATGTCTAAGCTTGCAATACGGAGATAAAACGATCCATGAACGCCTCTCCATCTACCTCTACACATACATTTGCGTTTGGCTCCCGGCCGAGGCGATTCTGAACGTCGCACACGGTTTGACCGTCGCACAAGTCGCTTCGTGTCTCAACATCCACATAATAGCGGCGCGTCTTGACGACACTAGCGTCGATCGCGATATAGGCAGCCAGCGGATCATGCATCGCGCACGCCTCTACACCGTTGCGCATTCGATAACGCTCCATGTACTGTGCCGTACATGTACGGACAAAGCTTCCAAGTGGTGTGGAATCAAGCTTCTCCAAATGCTCGGGCCGCAGCAGCGCCTGACGCGTCACATCCAGACCGACGATGGTCAGGTCGAAGCCTGCATGCAGCACCATTTTAGCCGCTTCCGGATCAACGTAGATGTTGTATTCCGCCACTGGCGTAACGTTGCCGAATGTCTGCAGCGCGCCTCCCATCATAACAACCCGCTTAACAAGCTGCGGCAATTCAGGACATGCCCGCAAGGCAATTGCCAGGTTCGTGAGTGGCGCTGTCATCAGAAGTGTCAGTTCACCTGGTCGCTTCTTCGCTTCCTCAATGATGAACTGTGCTGCATGCGGCAGCCCTTCCTCCAGCTCGGGTGGACTCATATCGGATAGTGCCCCGCCCAAGCCATCGTTGCCGTGCACGGCGTGCTCGAAGAATGTCGGACGCATCAATGGCCCGTTGGCTCCCGGAATGATCGGAACATTGCGAGTGAATCCATTCCTTGCAGAGGCAGCTTCTTTTTGCTCGAAATTCAGCGAAACCTTGTTCGCCTCAACATCCTCGCATTGCTTGTCCTCATCCAACTGCTGCAGCATGTGTATCACTTTTCGTGTATTTAACGTCGCTTGTGAGAGTGAGACATTGCCATTCACTGTCGTCACGCCGACAAGCTCCACTTGTTTGCTTTTCCAAACTAACGCTAATGCGAGTGCATCATCTACGCCCGTATCGACATCCATAATAACGGGCATTCGCTTCGAAGCAGCCGTATCCACAATCATGATGCCAACCTCCTAACTGTTGATGAGAATAAAAAAGGAGGGTGCGATAAACGGCAGCCCTCCTCTTCATCGAGGAAGTTCAAAAAGGTACCTTGTCGTCACGAAGTCTCTCTTAGCCGTTGCAACGTATACATTTTTGAACATTCACTATTTGGACTTTACTCGATTTCACGGTTCCAGCGGTCAATCCAACCGCTCATTTCTTTGTTCACTTTACGAAGGTCAAGCGTCTTCAGGTTTTCAACAACATCTGGGCCATACGTCAAGCCTTTCGCCTCGTCAGCGGTCAGCTTCACTTCTTTGTTCGTTGGCGAATCGACGCGAGCCTTCGCGTTCGCTTCTTGTACTTGCTGACTCAAGTGCCAGTTAATGAACTTTTCTGCCAGTTCTTTATGTTTCGAGCCCTTTACAATGTTGACCGTGTTCAAGAGCGCATATGCGCCTTCCTTCGGCGTTACGAACTTAGCGGATGGCAGAGCTTCCGTCAAGCTGCCCAAGAAGGTGTCCTGCATCGGTGCAGCCACAACTTCACCTTGTGCGAACATATTGACCAAGTCAGCAGACTTGGAGTAATACTTCACGACGCCAGGATTGATTTCTTTCATCGCTTTGAAGGCCGCTTCCGTATCCATGTCCTTGTTGCCCGCTACCTTCGCCGCGAAGTCCATCATCATCGGCCCTGTCGTAATCGTAATGTTAGGCAGGGCAATTTTATTTTTCAATTCAGGCTTCCACAGGTCGCTCCATGATTCAATCGGCGTTTTTGCCTCATCGCTATTCACCGCAAGTCCAAGCTGCGCTACTGTGTGTGCTGGGCCATAATCTTCACCGATCGGCGCCTTGGCGATATCATACAGCTGCTCGATGTTCGGAATGCTCTTGCGATCAATCTTCTCGAACAATCCTTCTTCCGCACCTTGAAGTGCATAGTAATCGGACAAGTAGATCAAGTCTACCTTCGAGCTGCCTTGACGGACTTTGTTCAAGCGATCCGTGTTGTTGCCGATCTCTGTCACGATCTTAACGTTATACTCTTTCTCGAACGGCTCGTACACGTTCTTCTTCATCGCATCCTCGGCAAAGCCCCAAGTTGAGATGACCAATTCTGTCGGTGCTTCCTTACCGCCTTCAGCTGCCTTGTCCCCGCCGCAAGCTGCCAGCAGTGTTCCCATCGAAAGTACGAATGCAAGTGTTAACGCTAATTTTTTCATGAAGCTCCATCCCCCTGATGCCATTCTAAGTTGAGTATCTCGTGTAATAAGTGTTCAAAAGTTCGCTTTTCAGCACGGTTACCATGTTCGACTTCGTGATCAAAAGCGAACCCTAGTGCCCGCCCATTGCTACATAGCGGACAATAACCAGTACAAACAGAACCCACATAAGCCAGTGAATCTTATATTTCTCACCTTTGCCGAATACGTTCGCTACGAACGCCAGCAGGACATAACCAAGAATACCGAAGGAAACACCGTTTGCAATGCTGTACGTGAACGGCATGAATGCAATCGTCATGAATGCCGGAATCCCAATAACCAAGTCTTTGAAATTGATTTCCGTAACGGCTTGCATCATCAATACACCAACGACGATAAGCGCAGCTGCTGTAGCTGGGCCTGGAATCAATGCAACTGCAGGAGCCAAGAACAACGACAACAAGAAACAGATTCCTGTCGTTACAGACGTAAGTCCTGTGCGACCGCCCGCTGCTACACCCGCGGAACTTTCCACGAATGCAGTTACCGTACTTGTACCAAGCGCCGCTCCGCCTGCTACCGCAATAGAGTCCACGAACATCGCTTTCCCTACGCGCTTGTTGCCTTCTTCCCGATTTTTCATGAATCCAGCTCGGTTGGCTGTACCAACCAATGTTCCGAATGTATCGAACAATTCTACGAATGTGAACGTCAGGATGATGGATACGATACCCACGCCCATGATGCCAGCGAAATCGAATTCGAAGAAGCTTAATTTCGTCAAATCTGGAACCCATCTTGCATCTGCACTGCTCAACGAGCTGAAATCAACGAGCCCCATCAAAATCGCAGCGACCGTCGTCCCTAAAATACCGAACAAAATCGCACCACGTACGTTCAAAATCATAAGAACCGAAATAAGTGCTAAACCGATAATCGTAAGCAGCACATCAGGATTAGAGAAGCTGCCTAAACCGAATACTGTTTCAAAACCAAGAAGCGGTGTGAATGTTCCCTTAGGAATATCATTCACGGTCTCAACGGATACGGACATCATACCGCTATTTTTCAAGCCGACAATCGTAATGAACAAGCCGATACCGACTGTAATCGCATGCTTCAGTGCATCAGGAACTGCTTCGAGGAGCATTTGACGAACATGTGTAATCGTAAGCAGGAAGAAGATAATCCCGGAAATAAATACTGCCGTCAGTGCCATTTGCCATGTGATTGGATGTTCCGATCCGGCAGTCGATACAACGACTGTTGCGAAGTAAGCATTCAGCCCCATCCCTGGTGCCAAGGCAACCGGGAAATTAACGAAGATTCCCATCGCGATGGTGAAAATACCGCCTGCAATAGCTGTTGCAAGAAATACGGGATACCATTCCATACCGGTCTTACCGAAAGCCGTCAGAATGTTCGGGTTAACGGCCAAGATGTACGCCATCGCCATAAAAGTCGTAATACCCGCCATGATCTCCGTACTAATTGTCGAACCGTTCTCCTTGATTTTGAAGAAGCGCTCCATCTGTGTAACATCCTCCCCATGACATTTCATGAATGTGTGTTTACTGCTGCTTCTGTTTCCCCCAGTAACCTGTCTAAGCACAAAAAAGAACTCAGGTTGATCTCCCGAGTTCTGGCGTTGAAAAGTGAGGCGTTTCCTACTCGAACTGCCTGCTATATGGATGCATAGCAAGTTCCCATCCTGTTATTGCACACAGATTATGGGCAGGCAGAGCGTACAAGATGAACCTCTACAGATTCGTCCGGAAAGCCGTTCCTCTTCGTAGCCAGATCATTTACGGTGATCTCGTAGAAACTCTCAGGCCAATTCCCGAGATTATACGAAAAAGCATTGCGTTATTAAATTATCTATTCACATTGTATAGGCATTTAGTAGGGTTGTCAACGCTATTTCCGAACATTAAACAAAATATTATATAACTCGTTCGTGTTTTGTGGTAAAAACGAATCATTTTCTCCATTATTGAAATCAACATTCTTTAATGTCCCAGCATGCTAGAATTACAAAAAAAATCTGGAAAATCAAAGTAAAACTATTGAATTAATTCATTATTTTTTATAAAATGGGTTCATACATTTTTACCCAGTTCTGAAACTATTATGATTGCTTTTTACAAATGGTAATCGGGTGAACATGTAAATCTAGCATTTTGGAGGTGAGTTTATACGTTAAAAATGCCAGCTTTGTCAGACTAGACTATACTCTTTAATACCAAGGAGGAATAGCATTTGGCGAACAAAAACAACAAAAAAGTGCTTTCAATGATCATGTCGATTGCCATGGCAATCAGCCTGATGTCACCAGCGGTGTCAGCCTATGAAGACCCCGCGAACAGTTCAACTGAGAAGCTGCTCTATTTGCGAACAGGCACCGTCGATCTCCAGAATGAAAATGAACACTACGGACTGCAGCATGATGAAGAAAGCACGCAACGCCAATTGTACGTTGTTCAATTCAACGACGTCATCACAGATTCCTCCAAACAGCTCTTGCAACAGGCTGGAGCGGAACTCGGAGACTATCTCCCTGACTATGCTTATCTCGTACGCATGAACTCGCAACAAGCCGGCACCCTCGCCGCAAATGATCAGATTTACAGAGTCACCCTCTTTCAGCCAGAATGGAAGAACGGCAACCTCTCCACTTCCGAAAACACTTCACCAAGCAACTATGTCATCTCAGTATTCAGGGGCAGTGAGGCAGAAGTTGCCCAATCACTTAAGCAGCAAGCCATCCCCGTTACCGATGTGCAAGAAGGCTATATCGAAGCTGTATTAAGCAATGAATCACTCCCGCTCGTTCTTAATCAACCAGATGTCACCTTCGTCGAATCTAAGCCTAATGAAGAGCTCCTCAACGACTTCGTCACTAATCAAGTTGGGGCTGCTACGTCGAATGGCGTATGGAGCAAGGGATTGACCGGAAAAGGTCAAGTGGTTACCGTAGCCGACAGCGGCTTGGATTCCGGTAATCTAAGCACACTCCATAAGGATTTCGAAGGTCAGCTGCATAAGACTCCTGTTCCTAACCCAGAAGGAACATGGAAGGATACGATCGGTCATGGCACACATGTAGCCGGTACCGTGCTCGGCACAGGAGCAATGTCCAATGGGAAATATAAAGGCGTTGCCTATGGCGCCAAACTGTTCGTCCAAACAATCGGCTGTGGCGGTACTTCTATCTGCCCAGGCGACCTGCGCGACTTGTTCGGCTCTGCGAAGCAGCAAGGCTCGTTCATCCATACCAACTCCTGGGGCGCCAGCAGCTACTCCTACAATTCCAACTCTGCTCGCGCTGATGAATATACGTTCAACAATAAAGACTTCACCGTACTGTTCGCCGCAGGGAACGATGGCAGCGGGAACAACACCATCAATTCACCTGGCAATGCCAAAAACACCATTACGGTCGGCAATCTTCAAAAAACAAATTCGAATCAAATTGCCCCAACCTCCAGCAGAGGATATGCAACAGATGGAAGAGTTAAGCCTGACCTCGTCGTTACAGGTACCTCAATTATTTCTGCTCGTTCTTCAGCCTCAACTAGACCTGCAAATCCAAATCAGTACTACACCAACATGACCGGTACCTCCATGGCTACTCCAGCTGTCGCAGGATCGGCAGCCATCGTTCGCCAATTTTATACCGAGAACAAGCACGTAACGCCTTCCTCGGCACTCATCAAAGCTACGCTCATTAATGGAGCTGAAGATGTAGGCTATGGATGGATGAGCAGAGAAACAGGATGGGGACGCGTTAACCTCGTGAATTCACTTACCCCTACTGACGGAAGAACCAATAACTTCATCGACAACACCACAGGTATCAAAACAAACGATTCTATCTCCTACCGCGTCAAGGCCGAAGCCGGCAAACCTCTCAAGATATCTCTTGTCTGGAGCGATTACCAAGGTGCCGTTCAAGCTGGCAAGCAATTGGTCAATGACCTCGATCTTGAAGTAAAAACCCCAACTGGCGAACTCTACAAAGGCAACTGCTTTGCACAAAATACAGCTAGCACAAGCTGTGCCAATTATGACCACATCAACAACGTTGAAAATGCATATCTTTCAACTCCAACTACGGGCGAATATACGGTGACCATCAAAGGATACAATGTCCCACAAGGCCCTCAGCCATTTGCATTAGTTGTATCGGGCAATCATTCTTCTATTCTTGGCCAAGGCCCTGAACAACCAGAACCGATTGTACTGAAGGCACCTGAGCAGTTGGCTGTAACGGCAGTCACGTATAATTCAGTAAACCTGAATTGGAGCGATCCGAACACAGGAATTCAAGGCCTTACGTACGAAATCTATCAACAACAGCAAAAAATCGGAACCAGCAATCAAACCAATTATGTTGTAACAGGTCTGAGTCCAGGGAATACGTATACCTTTACGGTCAGGATCATCGACGGAAAAGGCAATGTCTCCCCTAATAGTCAATCCGTAATGGCTAAGCTCCCAAATTCGGAGGGGAATACAGATCCATGGCAGGCAGGTAAAGCATACAAGGCAGGCGATCTTGTCACTTATAATGGTGTGACTTATAAGTGTGTGCAACCGCATACATCCTTGACTGGCTGGGAACCTTCAAATGTACCGGCACTCTGGTCGCCTGTGCAGAAATAGGTAGCCACTTCATCATTAACGAAGGAAAGTGAACCCTATATCAATACCGTAACGCAAAAAGGCTATACCGCGGTTACACGCGGTATAGCCTTTACTATTTCCTCAGAAATCAACAGCTAAATTGTAAATCCATATATGATCTCATAATAAATAACCGGAAACTAGTGGATGTTAAGGGTGCCCTTAGAACTTTTTATTCACTTCTAGGATTAACGGAATCTCGTTTGCTTGCACCCATTGAGATATCAATAGTAGAAATAATGATTGCAAAAACAACCTCGGCAACAAAAGAGATACGAATCGAAGACATATATTCATCTATCGTGAAAACAGCAGTAAAGTTAAGTATAACTCGCAGTATAAATTCATGCAGTCTTCGAAAATTGCGCCCTACTTTAGAGCAATTAATCTTAATAAACATGAGAACAATTGTAACAACAGCATCTGCAATCAGTGACAATCCATAAAACAATAGTATTGATTTCCATGAATCATATTCGATCCCTAAGATTTCAAAAATGCCGACATTGAAAAAAAATAACACTATTATTGATGTAATCACTGCAAATAACAACAATAGGCTCACAATAGAAATAGGGATTATTTTTCTCATCATTTCTCTAATTTGTTTCTTGCACATCTAGTGCCTATAATAAGTTCTCCGATTGTTCTGGTGATCACTACATCCAAAGTTATCCCTCCAAACCGCCTAATTCACTTCCTATATTTTACTATACAATGAAAAACGTGTGAATTATTGAAAGATACAAGCACACAAACACTTTATTTCTCCTCTGATAGCTTTGCAAGCAAGCATAAAAAATACTCCCTTCCATTTGCTAAACAACTCAAATAAAAGAGAATTTCGTTCGCCGCTAATGAAGGAAGTCACCTAATTTCAATACCGTATTCGCAAAAAAGGCTATACCGCGGTTAAACGCGGTATAGCCTTTAAATTGCTAAGATTCGAATGAATTTACTCCCACTCGATTGTTGCCGGTGGCTTCGAAGTTACGTCATACACGATACGGTTGACGTTCTCGACCTCGTTGACGATACGTACGGAGATCTTCTCAAGAATATCCCACGGAATACGTGCCCAGTCAGCCGTCATGCCGTCGATGGATGTTACTGCACGGATACCTACTGTGTAGGAATACGTACGAGCGTCACCCATTACGCCAACACTCTTCATGTCCGGCAATGCTGTGAAGTACTGCCAGATTTCATTATCCAAGCCAGCCTTCGCAATTTCCTCGCGCAAGATCGCGTCGGATTCACGAACAATTGTCAGCTTGTCCTCTGTTACTTCACCCAATACGCGGATTGCAAGACCCGGTCCTGGGAATGGCTGACGATGTACGATTTCACGCGGCAAGCCGAGCTCTTCGCCGACTTTGCGAACTTCGTCCTTGAACAACGTGTTCAAAGGTTCGATAAGCTTGAACTTCATGTCCTCTGGCAAGCCGCCAACGTTGTGGTGGGACTTGATCGTTTGAGCAGTTGCTGTTCCACTCTCTACGATGTCCGTATACAATGTGCCTTGTGCCAAGAAGTCGAAGTCGCCCAGCTTCGCGGACTCTTCATCGAAACAGTAAATGAACTCGTTGCCGATGATTTTACGTTTTTTCTCCGGATCAGATACACCTGCAAGCTTGCTCATGAAGCGCTCGCGTGCATCAATTTTGACCACATGCATATCGAACTTGCCGACGAATGTCTCCATTACGCCTTCAGCTTCGTCTTTGCGCAGCAAGTTGTGATCGATGAACATACATGTCAGTTGATCACCAATTGCCTTATGAATAAGTGCCGCTACAACGGAGGAATCTACACCGCCGCTAAGCGCGCACAATACTTTGCGATCGCCGACTGTCTCGCGAATTTCTTGAACCTTGTCCTCGATGAATGTTTCCATCGACCAGTCGCCCTTGCATTCGCATACGCGGAACAAGAAGTTGCGAATCATTTCATTTCCGTATACGGAATGACGTACTTCAGGGTGGAATTGTACTGCATGGAAGCGTTTTTCCGGATGGCTCATCGCCGCGATTGGAGCATGCTCCGTACCAGCATCAACGCGGAAGCCCTCTGGAAGTTCAACAACCAAGTCTGTATGGCTCATCCATACTGTTTGGTTCGCTTCCAAGCCATGAGCCAATTCGCTGCCTGGCTGGAATACGACGTCAGCTTTCCCGTACTCGCGCTTGCCTGCACGCTCAACCTTACCCTTCAACTGATGCGACATCAATTGCATACCGTAGCAAATCCCCATGATTGGAAGACCCAATTCATAAATGCGCGGATCTACCATTGGTGAATTTTCTTCGTATACGCTCGCTGGACCACCGGAGAATACGATCCCCTTTGGATTCAGTTCTTGAATGCGTTCGATTGAAGTGTTGTATGGAACCAGTTCACTGTACACGCCCATATCGCGAATACGACGTGCGATGAGCTGATTGTATTGTCCGCCAAAATCGAGGACAACGATCATTTCATGATGTTGCTTTGTCATTGCCGTGCCTCCCTAATACATATTGTTCACTATTATAACGAAATCGAAAAACGTCAGTCAATGTGCAATGTGATCAAGATTGGATAACCATATAAAATTATTGGTAAAGTGTTATTATTTTCTTTAATTTGAAAAGTATTCAAGTAATCATAGGGTCGGAATAGTAAAATCGTGGAACATCAATCCCTTCCCATTGCGGCAAAAGCTGATCTCCCCTAAAAATAAAGGTGTGTATATGCGGGTGTGTATATGTGAAAATCTGTTCATAGCTATTGTGCACTATTGTTTTTTATTTTCCTCTTCATTCCTGTCGGTGTGGTTGTCCCTATCCGGTATATGGAAAATGCCCCGAAGTCGCAATCCGACTGTCGGGGCATTTTATTGGATTTGCGTATCAAAACCAGCCGATTTTCAGCACCGAGAAGGTTGCAAGAACTCGAAGCCAATGCTTCCGTAGCGAGTTTTGCTTCGCAAAACTTGTAATGAGCAGCGGAATGTAGGCCAACTACATGAGCAGCTACAATGTTTCCGCCAGGAAACATACGTCGAAAGCATACGCTGTTCGAGAGTGAATGCAAGATTCGATGCCGAATTACCCATTACATTACTTCGTGATCAAAATCGGCTTAAACGAGATGGCAGGCCACCTGATGGTCGTTGCCTACATCCCTAAATACCGGGACCTGCTCACGGCAAATATCGGTCGCAAACGGACAGCGTGTGTGGAACTTGCAGCCAGATGGAGGATTGGCTGGATTCGGAATATCCCCCTGCAGGACAATTCGCTCACGCTTCAGCTTCGGTATCGGAATCGGTACTGCTGATAACAGCGCCTTCGTATACGGATGCAGCGGATTGCGGAACAATTCGTCTCGCGACGCCGTCTCCATCATGGTGCCCAAGTACATAACGCCGATCCGATCACACAGATGCTCCACGACGCTTAGGTCGTGGGAGATAAACAAATACGTCAAGCCGCGTGTCTTCTGCAGCTTGCGGAATAAGTTAATAATCTGTGCCTGAATCGATACATCGAGCGCTGAGACCGGCTCGTCCGCAATAATGAGATCCGGGTCAAGGATAAGCGCTCTGGCAATTCCGATGCGCTGACGTTGACCACCCGAGAACTCATGTGGAAAGCGATCATACTGATAGGCCGATAGCCCGCATGCTTCCATAACCTCAAGCACTCGATCCCGAACTTCTTCCTTCGTGGTCATCCCATGGTTAAGCAGTGCCTCGCCAATGGCATCGCCGACGCGAACACGCGGATTCAAGGAACTGTACGGATCTTGGAAGATGAGCTGCATCTTCGGTCTCAGCTTGCGCAGTTCCTTCTCCTGCATGCCATAGATATCAATCCCCTGAAACTTCACTTCGCCTTCTGTCTTCTCCAGCAAGCGAATAATGGTACGCCCTACCGTACTCTTCCCACTGCCAGATTCGCCAACCAAGCCGAACGTCTCTCCCCGCTTGATGGTGAAGCTGATATCATCTACGGCCTTCACATGGCCGACGGTCCGATTGAATATGCCTGAGGTGATCGGAAAGTACTTTTTCAAATATTTCACTTCGAGCAATGTCTCAGCCATGTTGAATTCCCTCCTCATACAGCCAGCAAGCAACCCGATGCCGTTCAGCTGTATCCTTCAGCTGTGGCTGCTTCGAAGTGCACACCGACATGCAGCGGTCACAACGATCATGGAAATAGCAGGACTCAGTCAAAGACAATGGGTTAGGTACCTGTCCCGGAATCGAATACAAGTCATCCTGACGCTGGCCGATGACAGGCTTCGAACGAAGCAGACCTTGTGTGTAAGGATGCTTCGGATTCTCGAACAACTCGACAACTTCGCCTTCTTCCACGATCTTGCCGGAGTACATCACGATTACATAATCAGCGATTTCTGCAACGACACCAAGGTCGTGGGTGATGAGCAAAATAGACATGTTCGAATCCTCTTTGATTTGACGCAGCATATCCAGAATTTGCGCCTGAATCGTTACATCAAGTGCCGTCGTCGGTTCATCCGCAATGAGCAGCTTCGGATTACAGGACATCGCGATTGCAATCATAATCCGCTGCAGCATGCCCCCGCTCAACTGATGCGGGTAACTGTCCAAGATCTGTTCTGCACGGGAGATTCCAACCAGCTCTACCAGCTCACGAGCCCGAGCCCGCGCATCCTTCTTCGATAGCTTCATATGCACCATGAGAGGCTCCATAATCTGCTTGCCGATCGTAAGCACCGGGTTCAGAGAGGACATTGGCTCTTGGAATATCATCGCAATATCGTTACCACGGATTTGGCGCAGCTCTTCCTTCGGAATGTGGAGCAGATCCTTGCCGCCGAACTGAATATTGCCGTTCACCACTTTACCTGCTGGCTCTTCGACGAGACCCATTATGGACATTGCGGTTACACTTTTGCCGCAGCCTGATTCGCCGACGATGCATACGGTTTCCCCTTCACGAATACGCAGGCTAATATCATTGACTGCCTTAACTGCCCCTGCTTCGGTATAAAATAAGTACTGAGATGATCAATTTCGATTACATTTTTCATCAACTGTCATTCCCTTACTTCTTCTGTTTAGGATCGAGAACATCTCGCAAACCATCGCCGAACACGTTAATTGCAATTACTGTAGAAAATATAGCAAGACCTGGCGGAATCCACAGCCAAGGACGCTTCTCAAAGTCCATAATGCTGTTCGCCGCCTCAATCATATTCCCCCACGTAGGAGTTGGAGGCAGTACCCCCAGACCGAAGAAACTGAGTGTGGATTCGCTCAATATCGCTCCGCCCGTACTTAAAGTAGCAGCTACGATAATAAGAGGTGCAATATTCGGAATCATATGGTTGAAGAGCTTGCGCTTGTCATCAAGCCCAAGCACAATTGTCGCCTGCATAAATTCCCGTTCGCGAATACTGAGCATCTGGCTTCTCACCAGTCGTGCTAATCCAGGCCAGCCTATAAAGCTGAGTATAAACATGATGAAATACATACGATATTCCGTTGGTACCTTCCACTCGGACATCAAAGCCCCCAGTATGAACAAGATCGGCATGCTTGGAATTGTCAGCAGCAAGTCAGCAATCCGCATAATTACTTGATCGACAACACCACGATAATATGCCGCAACCGCACCGAGAATTGAACCTATAAATACGGAGATAATCATTGATGCAAAGCCTACAGTTAAGGATATGCGCCCGGCTTGCAGCAGCCGTGTCAACACATCTCGTCCGAGCCCGTCTGTACCGAGCCAATGCTTCATCGAAGGTGCTTTGTTCATCATAGCCAGATTGCTCTTGCCATCCGCATATGGTGAGAATAGTGGTCCGATGAAGCAAGCCAAGAACATAAATATGAAGAAGAACAAGCCGAATACGGCCAGCTTATTTTTAATAGTTTGTGAAATGCTTGACGCCATAGCGACGTTCGTGCCGCTGCCGGCACCGTCCGCTGAACCTCTGTTACCCCGCCGGTAATGGAAGACATGATGGAACCCCCTTAATGCAATCTGACGCGCGGATCGGCGACTTTATACAATACATCGGAAATAAGTGTGCCAATTATCGTCAAGATAGCAATGAACATCGTAAAGCCCATGAGCAGCGGATAGTCCCTCGTACCGAAGGATTGCATGTACAACTGCCCGATCCCAGGCCAGTTAAAAATTTTCTCGATAATCATCGAACCACCGAACAATCCTGGAAGTTCAAATCCCACCAGGGTGATTGCTGGAAGCATCGCATTTCGAAGCGCATGCCGATACAGCACAACGCGTTCCTTCATCCCCTTTGCTCTAGCTGTCCGAACATAGTCCTGCCGAATAACGTCAATCATGTTGCTGCGGAAATATCGAGTTAATGAACCTACTCCGAGCAATACCATTACCGCTACCGGCATCACCATATGATCCACAACTTCCCATACATGAGCCATCCCTGTAGCATTGCTACCTGTTGTCATCATTCCTCCGGGTGGCAATATCTTCAAATCAACTGCGAGCAGCTTAATCAGATACAATCCGATAAAGAACGATGGAATGGACATCGCAGCAAATAAAAAGACCATTACGGCCGTATCAAAGAAGGAATACTGCTTGTACGCCGATACAACCCCGATAATAACCGCCAATAGCCATGTGAAAAAGGTAGATACAATGGCTAGCAAAAACGAATTCCACACATAATCATTAAACAGCGTCACTACAGGCTTCTGCTGTGCAAGAGAATATCCAAAATTGCCGTGGAACGCATTGGTCATCCAGTTCCAATACCGCTCCAGCACCGGTTGGTTCAGCCCATAAATTGCCCTGAGCTCCTCCTTCCGTTCAGGCGACAGCTTCGTATTTCCCGCCAAAAAATCACCTGGCATCATTGCAAACAGCACAAAAATAAATAAGGATGCGGCAGACAAAATGAGGATCATGTACAAAAGTCTTCGCAGTAAAAAATTACTCATGATCGCACTCCTTTTGGAAGTCATTCGCCCCTGGCTGCGAATGAAGATGCAGGCCAGGGGCTCCAATAATCATTATTTCAATTCCCAGTCAAACACGCTTCCAGCTACGCCAGTCAGCGGAGTAACCTTCAAGCCATGGATGCGTCCGTTGTAGGCATATACGGATTTGCGATAGCTTGCGAAGATGTAAGGCATATCATCGTTCAACACTTGGAACAATTCTTTATAGATTTTCTTGCGCTCTTCAATATCCGAGGTTGCCAAGCCCTTCTCGTACAACTCCTTCACCTTCGGGTTGTCATAGCCCTTCACTTCACCGTTCACGAAGCGGCGAACGCCATCCGCAGGATCCACCAGAACTGGCGTTGAGAAGGAAGCAATGTCGTAATCGCCACTGTCTGATTTCGCACCAAGTGCGTTGAAGTCTGCGAACAACTCAGGCTCGAATTGAACGCCGATTGCCGCATAGTTTTCCTTCGCAATCGTTACGAACAAGTCATTCCCCTTGCTCTTAGAACCGATGAAATGAAGCTTCAGCTTTTGTCCATCCTTCTCGCGAATGCCGTCGCTACCAGGTTTCCAGCCAGCTTCGTCAAGCAATGTTTTTGCTTTTTCCGGATCATAGTTATATGGGTTAATTCCCTCTTCTGTATATGCCCAAGAAGTTGGTGAACTTGGGATGTTCGCCACTTGACCTGCGCCTTGGTTCGCATCTACGTAGATGGATTGGCGATCCAGTCCATAAGTCAATGCCTGACGAACGCGCTTGTCTTTGAACGTGGCGTGCTCGTGGTTAAATGCCAAGAAGCTATAGTTGCTGGATATAACCGGAACGAGATTCAAGAAGCCCAAGGATTTCAGCTTCTCAATATTTTCTTGTGTTGCCGTGAAGGAACCGTAATCCTGCTCACCTGTCTCGATGAACTGCCACGTATCGCCCTCCGTTGTTTTGTATATGAAATGCTCAGTCTTTGCCTTGCCCTTATAATAATTTTCGTTAGCGACAAAGCGAACCTCTTGCCCAGGAATAAACTTCTCAAGCTTGTATGGGCCTGTTCCAACCGGATTCGCATGCAAATTTTTGATAAAGTCCTGAGATTGACCAGGTTTGTAATCTTTGCCGTAGTAAGCTTTGGACAACACATCCCCGCCAAGAACCGTCAACGCTTGAGCATTTCCTTTTTCCAACGTGACAGAAATTGTATTGGCGTCGATGACCTTAATACCAGAAATGGAAGTTGCTTTGCCTTCTTTGAATGCCTTTGCCCCTTCAATACCAATGATGGACAGATCCTCCTCACCGGAGTATCCCTTGTCATTGACCAGCGTCCATGTGAACGCAACATCATCGGCCGTAATCGGTGAGCCGTCACTGAACTTCAAGCCTTGGCGCAGATGGAACGTAAACGTTTTTCCATCCTCCGTAATCTCCCATTTCTCGGCCAATCCTGGAATCGGCAGTCCCTTCTCGTCATTCGTAACGAGTGGAGTGTACAGAATGGAGGACACGTTGCCGTCATATCCGCTCTGCTGGAAGTAAGGTGTGAAGGCACCGCTCGGATCTACCAATCCGACAATGATCGTGTCGGTACGCTTCTTCGCTTGTTCTGGGAGCTTCGACATATCCGAAGCACTAACCGGTTCTGTCAACAAATCCGCAGGAGGCGTCGCGGTCTCTCCCGAACTGGAGTTGTTGGATGACACCTGACTTTGTCCTTGGTCTGAAGGTGCGGCACTGTCATTCGAGCAAGCTGCCAGAAGCAAGCTGCTAGCCATCGTTAAAGATAAAAGAAGAAGCAATGTTTTCTTCATATTGACCCTCCTGAAATGAACAAGTTTATTATCTACTATTCCTATAAGCTCAGTAGGAATTTTATAGGCATAATTATAAGCCAGTGGTAAATTTATGTACATAGTAAAATTGGTTCAATTTATGATCAATAAGTCGAATTTTCCGTATATTAACCACATATTCCTGTAATTGCTTCCGTTTAATCTAAATATCTCTTTATTACACTGATTATCTAACTCGTTAATGAAGAAAAAGCTATTTGCTCAAAAAGCATAGATGTACGGCGATGATGTCAGAGCGGTGACGCTTGGTCATGTGATGGGGTATAGTTCTGTACTAATAGGAAGTTGTCTATATTCCTGTAAGGAAATTTATAAATATGCATTTTAGAGGTATCGCTAACTCTTCGAGGAATTGTCCACCATAGAAAGTCAAAAAGCACTGTTGTTCCACGGTTCGTGAACATGACAAACGACTTTGAATTAGAGACAAAACACCTATCACTAACGTGCATATGTATGTATTTCTATGTATTATACTGCACAGATTCGCAGATTGATAGTTATTTTTTACAATGTATTCCGTTCATAAAGATGCCGACTCAGTCGGATCGGGGCTGTAATCTACAGCGCTTACATTTATAAATAGTCAAAGAAGCTTGCAGATATGCCTAAGCTGATCCGCAAGCTTCCTCAACATTACAATATTCCAAATTCAGTACCAACCTTCTTCAACACATCTCGTGCAAACTCCAAATCTTCAGTTGTATGCTGTGCGGTTACAATTAATCGAACCCGACCACGCTCTAGCGCTACAGTCGGATATACAATTCCTTGCGCACATATCCCCTCTTCCAACAATCGCTGTGAGAAGGCCATCGTTCGTGCCGGATCACCCACAATAATCGGGATAATCGGCGTCTCACTCTCTCCGGTATCGAATCCGTCTGACTGCAAGGAAGCACGGAATGAATTAGCGTTGGCCCACAGCCGCTCCGTCAGCTCCGGTTCACGCTGCAGAACGTCGATGGCTGCCAAGCATGTTGCCGCGACAGAAGGCGGAAGCGCCGTGCTGAATAGGAACGAACGCGCCGTATGGGTTAAATAGTCCTTCAACACTTGAGAGCTGGCCACATATCCCCCAACAGCTCCAATCGCCTTGGACAAAGTACCTACTTGAATATGCACACGGCCATGCAGCCCAAAATGATCGGTAGATCCCTTGCCGCATTTGCCAAGCACGCCGCTTGCGTGCGCATCATCGACATAGACAAGTGCGTCATACCGTTCAGCCAGCTCTACAATACTCGGCAGCGGGGCAATATCCCCATCCATGCTGAATACGCCATCTGTTACCACAATCCGTTGCCGATATGAGCCGGAATCCTTAAGTACGTCTTCAAGCTGATCCATATTTTTATGTGCATAAATGCGTTTATTGGTCTTGGTTAGTCGGATGCCATCAATAATACTCGCATGGTTCAATTCATCACTGATAACCACATCATCCGGACCAAGAATAGAAGATAACACGCCTTGATTCGTCGTAAAACCAGACTGGAATACAAGCGTAGCCTCCGTTCCCTTGAATGCCGCCAAACGCTGCTCCAACTGGTCATGAATGTCGAGTGTCCCTGTAATCGTTCGTACCGAGCCTGCCCCTACTCCATAGGCTTCAATCGCCTCAATGGCAGCTTGCTTGAGGGCTGGATGCTTCGTCAATCCCAAATAGTTGTTCGATGACATTTGCAGCACACGGCGACCATCCTGCAACGTCATCCAAGAATCGGATCCCCCCTGCCACACGGTGAGCGGCCGATACCGCCCTTCCGCCTTCAGGCTCCGCAGTTGACCCTCGATCACTTCAAATCCTGCCATTAGTCCAACCTCCCGAATTAGATTACATGTTGAATCTTCTGAATCCTTCACCTAAGAAACTACATTGCTCAGTTAAGGTCATGCGAGAATACAATCTTCCCGCATTTTCCGGACGCCATTAGCTCAAATGCTTCTTCGTACTGATCTAGTCGAAAATGATGCGTAACGAGCGGCTCTAAATTCAAGCGGCCGCGATTGAGCAGACCCTTGATCTGATACCAGGTATCGAACATGCGCCGTCCTGTAATCCCTTCAATATGCAGACCTTTGAAAATAATATCCCTTGCCAAGTCGAATGGCACTTCCTCTGTCGGAATACCAAGCAGGGATACGCGAGCAGCTTGTGCAGCCGCTTTCAAAGCATCGCGGATCGCCCCAGGATGACCGGACATTTCCAGCACAACCTCTGCGCCTTCACCGCCAGTATGCTGCATTAAGGTGTCGACAAGCGGCTCCTCTGTACTATTAATGATGACGTCAGCGCCCATCGCTTTGGCCATATCCAATCGGTACGAATTCACATCTACAGCAATTACAGTTCCGCTTCCGCAGGCTTTCGCAACCGCGATCGCCATCAGTCCGATCGGCCCGACGCCGATAACCGCTACACTCTTGCCTACGATATCGCCGGACAACGCAGCCTGCACCGCATTGCCGAGTGGATCCTGCAAACATGCAATATGCGGCGGAAGCTTCGGATCGTTATGGATGACATTGCTGTCTCGAACGACTGCATATTCCGCGAAGCAGCCCGGAATCGTAATGCCGAAGCTGCGTGTGTTCGCGCACACATGCGCATTGCCTGTACGACAAGCCTTGCACATCCCACAGACCACATGCCCTTCGCCTGACACATAATCCCCCGGCTTCACATTCGTCACTTCACTGCCAACGGCAGTAACTACGCCTGCAAATTCATGACCGAACACATTAGGTGTAACAACGGTCCGCGCAGCCCAATCATCCCATTTGTAAATATGAACGTCCGTACCACATATCGAGGATGCCTGCACCCGAATGAGTACGTCATGGGGACCGTAGGCAGGTATAGGCACCTCTTGTAATACTGCTCCAGGCTTGCGCTCTGCCTTGACTAATCCGATCATCGTTTGGGTCATAAACTGATTGCCCCTTCCTCGATTTTTTCTTACAATAGAAGCAGCAAATATTTCTAACATTTTCCTGTATAATATATTATACGTTTGTGCGTTATATTGTACATGGTGATTTGTATGATTTTGGAATGATTGGATGGACAACCAGAGAGGAGTATCCCATGTCAGAACCGATACATAAGAAAATCGGCAAGAATCTACAAGAAATACGCAAATCACGGAGCCTTAGCCTTGATCAAGTATCTGAAATGAGTGGAGTTAGCAAGGGTATGCTGGGGCAAATTGAACGCGGAGAATCGAACCCAACCATTTCTGTTCTATGGAAAATTGTGAATGGACTCCGTATTTCATTTGCAACTTTAATGGAAGAATCAACCCCGAACGTCACCGTTGTGCACATGGACGAAACGACGCCCCTTGTGGAGGAGGATGGGGATTACCGCGCATATCCAATTTTCCCGTTCGAGCAGGATAAAGGATTTGAAGTATATAGTGTCGTCATCGAGCCGGGCTGCAGCTATACCTCCGAGCCGCATTACGAGGGTGTCGATGAATTCATCATGGTCATGAATGGACAGCTTCAAGTCGGCATTGGCGGGAACACGTATATCCTCGAACCGAATATGGCGCTCCGTTTCACCGCGAATGAAAGTCATACATACACCAATAATACGGATGAAGTGATCCGCTATATCACACTGCTTCATTACCCTACCGTGGGCAAATAATCGAGACCGGGCATAGGGCTTGGTCTCCTTTTTAATAGTCAGCTAATTTATGGATATGTGGACAATTGCACTTTCCTTTGCACCCGCCTCATCATCTATTAGTACTAAAACAATAGAAGGTGGGATTGTCATTGTCTCGATATGTAATCATTAATGCTGACGACCTCGGTCTATCGAACAGCGTGAATCGCGGTATCTTGGAAGCTCACCGGCTTGGAACAGTCAGCAGTGCGTCCTTAATGATCAATACCCCTGGCTTCCTCGATGCTGTGTCCATTGCTCGATCTACCCCCTCACTTGGAGTGGGATTGCACTGCAATTTAACCTACGGCTCGCCTGTTACCGACCCGGCCCTTATCCCTTCTCTCGTACGAGAGGACGGCTCCTTCCATGGCATGCTGGATGATTGGACAGAGCAAGATATCTCACTTGAACTCGACAACCAGTATCAGCGCATGGTGCAGCATGGTCTTCATCCTACCCATATTGATTCGCACCACCATATCCATTTCTATAGTCAAGGCGTATACGCATGGGCCAAACGCATGGCTCAACAGGAGCAGCTTCCTGTGCGTGTGCACCCTAGCAGGCCGGATCCCGAACTTCCATGGGTTGCGGACACGCTGATGATGCACACATTTAGCAAAGACACAGGTGTATCCCTGCTCTTGAAGCTGGTGAATAATGCCCCGCAAGGAATCACGGAGATTCTATGCCACCCTGGATATGTGGATGACGATGTTAGGCGCTTATCGACGTGGACGACAGCGAGAGAAGAGGAATTGCAGGTCTTCCTCGATCCCCAAATTGCCGCCCACCTTGGGAACCTGCACAAGCGCGGTGCTCTTCACTTGGTCCATTATGGTCAGCTGCCAACCATTCGCACACATGGCGATCTTCGATATTGGACTGATGCATCTATGTCTATTCCTGCTTCTAAGGAGAGCGCTGCTCCAGTTCACTACCCACGTAAACGCAGAACCGCTTCCTCCACTTCCATACGGACTCGCAAATACGGTAAAAGAAGAAAACGTAGAACCGCGCGTTCCCGTGCCAGACTTACTCGACGTATCAGTAGACGTATCAATAAGCGCATCAATAGACGTCTCCGCAAACGTCCGCTTAGAGGAGGCGTGCTTGCCAAGAAGCGTGTACGAAGCAAAACATCTTGGCAAAATCGTCGAATCTCCAAGAGAAAGAAATCTGCGTAATTCCTATCAGGCATAAGTCACTATGATAATCGGCGGAAATAAAAAAATGAATCCTCCCTAATTGGAGGATTCATCGCTTATCTCGATTACAGTCGCGAAGCACTCGTGCACAGCCATCAACAAACTGCTGCTGTACAGCTGCATTCCCTTGCTGCCCCCCGAAGAAAAGCAAATTGCATGCAGTTATAAATTGATCTAGCGGTTCCTTATCACGCTCCAAGTCTTGATGTTCTGTATGGCGTGTCGGATTGCTTGCAGATGGAATACGAGTTCTGGCAGCTTGCCCAGCATACTCATTCCATGTCATTCCACATGGCTTAGCACCGTATTTGCGCTCGACAAGCGACCAAGCGATACGCCCCATTTCCTGTACGCGACTCATACGGAAGCTGTGCTGCTGCGCATGCACCAGTCGGCGAAGTTTGCGCTGCATCGCATTGCGCTGCCATGCCCATTTCAGAGTGAGCAGTAGAAACACGATAAAGATCACGCCGCTAAATAGGAGAACTGGCATTTGTGTAACCGCCTTACGGACAAATGATAACAACACTGTACCAATCCCACTGTGGGACTCCTCACTTGTCCATTCCTCAGGAATACGCTGAAGTGCATGCCATTCCTGCTCAATATGGGTACGAGTGGCCTGTACTCCAGTGTCCCACCATTGTGTGATCTTGTTGCTCAACTGACGAACCGCCCCCCAACCCTCTCCAGTCTTCTCGGCTGCTGCATCGTTCAACAGCGCGACAACCTCCGGTGGCGTACGGTACCCGGCTTGTTCTGATGCAGCGGAAGATGATCCGCCCGTACCTTCGCTTATGGGAGTAGAAGCCGTAATGACGTCAGGATTCGAAGCAGCCACAGAGCCTCCTGGTACGCCTATGGGCGGAGTCGCTTCAAATGGTACCCACCCTATGGAGGCGAAATACACCTCAACCCAGGAATGAGCATCCGTGCCTCGTATTGTGTAATGCCCAGGCGAATCAGCTTCTCCCGGAGCGAACCCCTTCACCCAGCGAGCAGGGATTCCCTGTGTGCGAAGCAGCACGGCCATTGATGTCGAGAAATGATTGCAATACCCCTGCCTCGAGTCAAACAGAAAATAATCGACAAAATCCCTTCCGGCTGGTGGCACAGTTGTATCCGACTTGGTATACATGTATTCCTTCTGCAAAAACTGCTGCACGCTCCGAACCTTGTCATATTGACTGTCCGCCCCCGCTGTAATGCGTTTACCTAGCTCACGAACGCGATTCGGAAGCGCCTCTGGCAGCTGCAATCCCGCCGCACGTATATCATCCGGCCAAGTCTTCTCCGGTGCTGATTGAAGCAGTTCTGTCTGAAAACGAAACACCCTTGTCTCATACTGATAGGTTAAAGGAATCCCCGCCGTATCCGATATGCCGATGTCAGCTCCATACCGTTCAGATAGAGGATTATAACGGACGAAATACTGTGAAGGAACTTCATTCCCAGCCTCTTCCGCATTAGCATTAGGAACCCAAGAGGTTATCCGCTCAGGAACCCCTCCGAACAGCAAGGGATACTTCGGCTTGAACCCCTTCCATATAATCGTCTGTTGAAAAGGTTCCGACCACCCTTCATGCCCACCCGTTTGGTCTAATTTCAAAGAGCTTGACAGTTCAATTTTCTCTTCTCCCTTTTGCGGGCTCGTCCAGCCCCTCCCCGTATAGATGGATTTGCTCTCTCCCCGCCAATACGTAGGCTCAGGAGATATCGCGGTGAACCATTCCTCATTATTGTCACGCAATGGTCGTCCCAGCTCAGAGTCGTCTGTGCTATAGCCTGTTACCATCATCGATGTACGGACTTGATCCTGCCCCTCTACAGCCGATCCGTTATTCCCATCTTTTCTTCCCCTGCCTCGTTCCGCCAAATCATTTGGTTGTAATGACTGCGTCAATGCTTCGAACGATGCCAGCGGCATTGGCTTCGGCCATGCATACACCTGCCTGATTCCTTCAGCAATCCCAACTACGGCTAAGGACAGCAGCAAGGCGCACAACAACCAGCTAAATGACCAATGACCAATGCGTGAGCGTTCTGTATCAGATTCCAACTGTTCATCCAAATACAGCCACGCTGACAAGAACAACCCCCAGCCAACCGTTCGCGCGACCGATCCCGTTA
>NZ_JMDX01000061.1:0-27986 GCF_000935845.1 Paenibacillus sp. E194 | reverse complement strand
CGGGCAAGAAAGATAAAGGGCTTGAAGGCGCTCAGTTCCGTCTCCTTGACGAGAACCAGCAGCCTCTCTTGGATAAGAACGGTAAGCCGTATCCAATTCAGACTACGGATAAGGATGGACTTATTCTGATTCCGAATCTGAAGGCGGGCACTTACTTTGTTGAAGAGACTAAAGCTCCAGATGGCTATCTCATTGATAAAAAGCTCACCGAGTTCACGATTACGAGTGAGAAAGAAACGCTCGTTACTGTTGAGAATACGCTGAAACCAATCGAGCCAATTGCCCCGGTTGATCCAGTTGATCCAATCAACCCTATTGATCCAGTCGATCCTATTGACCCAATCAATCCTGTTGATCCGGTTAATCCAGTCGATCCATCACATCCAGGTGACAATTCGAAAGAACCGACTGAAAACGGAAATAACGAACTGGACAAACCTATCAAGCCGGAAGAACCAAGCAAGCCAGAAAAACCTGAAGATGATGGCAACATTCCTGGCCACATCACAGAAGATGGTTCTAATAAAGAGCCTGAGAAAGAAACGGGAAATGAAACAGGCGACAAACCGGATAAGGAAACGAATTCAGGTAACGAAACTGGAGATTCCGGTAAAGAGTCCAATCAAACGGATGATGACGACTCTAGCAATAGCAAGGACAAGGATAACAATGCCACTGACAATGGGTCGAACGAGAAGTCCGAAAATAACGGAACATCGGATAAAGTAAAAGATAAGAGCACAAGCGATAACATCACCAACCGTGAACAAAACCGGAAGCAAGATAAATCCGACAAAGTGCTGCCGAAAACAGGCGAAGACAGCCCGCTGCCTATGCAGCTTGCTGGACTGGCACTTGTCATGCTCGGATCCGTATTGTTCGCCATTCGCAAGAGATGGATGAAATCTTAATAGCGAATTGAATACGGGAAGGCCTGCTGATTGATTCAGCAGGCCTTTTGATTATTTAGCACGGCACCGGCAATGAACTACAGTATGCCTCTACCATTTCAGCACAATTCCATCCTACTCAAAAGAGGATTGATATTTCGGGCATGATCGAGTAAAGTAGTAACTGTGCATACTGTGTATCTATTTAATATACAGTATGCACAGTTTCGAGCAAAGAGGGTATTTCATGAACATTATTATTAAGAACGTGTCCGACGTTCCCTTATATCAACAGATCAAGGATCAGATCAAGGACGCGATTCTGCGCGGCGATCTGAAGGAAGGCGAACTGCTTCCCTCCATTCGCTCGCTTGCGAACGATCTGCATGTCAGCGTACTAACGACCAAGCGCGTATACGCTGAGTTGGAGGAAGAAGGGTTTATCATGACGAGGGCCGGGAAGGGCTCGTATGTGGCGCCAGAGAGCCAAGAGCTACTGGCAGAGTCCAAGCGTCATCTCGTGGAATCGAAGCTCGCAGAAGCATGGGAGCTAGCCCGGACACTAGGTATTCCTAGGGAAGAACTACGTGCAATGATGGAACTGCTATTTGTAGAGGAGGATGAGCTATGAGTATTTTGTTGGAAGTAACGAATGTAAAAGTCGAATTTGAGCGTTTTCGTCTGAACGATGTTAGCTTTGCACTGCAGGAAGGCTGCATTACAGGCTTCATCGGCACGAACGGATCTGGCAAAACAACGACCATTAAAGCGATTCTAGGACTCATTCAGAAGAACGCGGGCAGCGTTTCGTTTCTGGGGAAGGAAATGGACAAGCATGAGCGCGATTTGAAAAACCGCATCGGCATCGTATTTGATGAAGGCTATTTCTATGATGATATGACGCTGTCGGAAATGAAGAGTATCATCGCCCCCGCCTATACGAACTGGGATGAAGCCATCTTCCAGCGCTATATCCAGCGCTTCAACCTGCAGTTGAATCAGAAGATATCGACCTTATCCAAGGGCATGCGCATGAAATATGCCATTGCACTCGCCATGTCCCATCATGCCGATCTACTCATTATGGATGAGCCCACGAGTGGTCTTGATCCCCTCATCCGGAGTGAACTGATGGAGCTTCTATTGGAGTTCATGAACGAGGAAGGAAAGAGTGTCTTTTTCTCCACACATATTACGTCTGATTTAGAGAAGATTGCTGATACCCTGTTGATGATCGATCATGGGGACATCTTATTTCACGAAGACAAGGATGCATTGCTGGATTCACATGCCCTTGTGAAGGGAGACAAGAAGCTGCTGAATGAGCGCACAGAATCCCTCTTCTTATCTCTACAGGTTACCGCATACGGATTCGAAGGCATTACGCGCAGCATTCCCGAAGTGCGGCAGCTAATGGGCAACGTGCATATGGAGAAGCCGTCCATCGAGTCCATTATGCTGGCTTACATAGGAGGTCATCGACATGCTCATTAATCTGGTCAAAAAAGATCTCATCCTTACGAAAAAGTATTTGCTGGTCATGCTGCTATTCGCCATCGGCGGACCTCTATTTATATCTTATCGGATGCCGCTAAGCGGAAATGGAAACATCAGCTTTCTTATTACCGTGCTCTTTATGGAGTTTATTCTATTCAATACCGTGTCTGTATCGGAGGAAAAGTATAAGGGGGCCTCGCTGCTGTGTGCCACTCCCTATACACGCAATGCGCTAGTCAAAGCTAAGTATCTGCTCGTTCTCACCATCTTTATTGTGAGTCTCGGCCTTTATACAATCACATCCCTTGTCGTTCCACAACTATTAAGCCGCTTGAGTGTCTTGGGCGTAGGGACGGCCTTGCTGCTCGTCAGCCTGTACTTCGGCATCTTGATTCCGTTGCAGTACAAATATGGTTATGAAAAAACAAAGTTCATATCTATGATGATCATATTCGTGACCCCCTTCATCACTCCAGTGATCATGAAGTGGTACCAGTCTCGGTTTGCATCGATTTCATTCACGCTTCCGCTGCCGCATGAGATTCATCAGTGGATTCCATGGATCATTGCTCTTGCCATTGGCATCGTGTCGATGATGATATCGATTCGTATTTATGCAAGCAAGAACTTGTAATTGTCCGTACAAGTCGCAAGCTAAGACATTAAACAAAAGGCGAGGGACAATCCCCCGCCTTTTGTCATTCAATAAGCATGTGGACGTCTACCATTTTTTATGGAAAAATAGTAATCTACGGCCATCTGCCCTTCGTCGAGAAGCCACAACAATTTAATTCCCTTGTTCTTCAATTTTTTGCAGCAATCACCTGTATATTCATAAAGAAGGGCTGCCTAAAGGTCGGTAAGTTGACCTAGGGCAGCCCTAGAACTCATTTTAGAGTACACCTATCAATATCATTATTTCGTCATCGCAAAAGAAACACTCGTTCCCTCATTCACCTTACTGCGAATAATGAGACCCGCTCCATATAGTTGCTTCAATCGCCGGTCTGTATTTAGCAGCCCAATCCCCCGTTTCTCAATCCCATGGAATTCAAGCAGGGTTTCCACCCGATGGGCGTCCATACCTACACCGTCGTCGCGAATCTCTACATGAACATACCTATCATCCTGCGTAATCCTGATACGCACTGTTCCCCCGCGAGCACGGCTTAGCACCCCATGTCGAATGGCATTCTCCACAAGCGGCTGGATTGTCAGTGGCGGAATCATCACTCGAATGTGCTGCTCCAGCTCCCAAATGACATTCAATCTATCCTCGAAGCGAGCATACTCGATAAATAAGTAGGAACGAACGAGATCAAGCTCATGTTCAATCGGTACCAGCTTCGACGAGTTCAAGAAGTCGAAGCTGATTCTCAAGTAAGAGCTGAATGCCTCAATAAGGTCATTCATCTTGTTCGTGTCGAAATCACTGAGCGCCGTAATCGTGTTCAATGTATTGAATAAGAAGTGAGGCTGAATCTGCGCCTGCAAGTAGGCAGCCTCCATGCGCAAGCGTTCGTTCACTGCCTGCTTCAGCTCCGTCAGCGCCTGTACGCGGGAGCGCAGTTCCATAGCATCAACAGGCTTCGTTACATAATCATTTGCACCCGCCAAAAATCCCGAGTGCACATCCTCCGCGTTGCTTCGTGCAGTTAGGAGCAGAATAGGCAATTCCAGAATCGTAAAGCGTTCGCGAATGAGGCGAGTTAACTCGTAACCGGACATATGTGGCATCATGACATCCGTAATGATCAAGTCCCACTTGGCTGCATCCAGCTTGCTTAAGGCCTCTTTGCCGCTCGTTGCTCTCACAACCTCATATTGATCGGTGGACAAGATGTCCCCAAGTATTTTTAAATTCACGCGATCATCATCGACAATCAATATCATTGGCTTATACAGGGCGGAGGCTGCCTGCTGCTGCACCACATGAAGCTCGTCAGAGATCATGCTCACCTCGCTTGCAGCCTGGACAGACACAAGCGCCTCTATGGGGTTCTCCTCCTGCACAAGCGGACTTGTGTCCGGTTCAGCCAATTGCAGGGTGAAAGAAAATACAGATCCCTTTCCAAGTTCCGATTCCACTTCCAATCTTCCGCCATGCAGCTGCACCATTTGCTCACAAATGCGAAGTCCAAGTCCGATTCCCCCAGCACTTGTATTCGTATCCGCGATTCCTTGTTCATAAGCATGGAACGCCCGCTCCTGCAGTTCCTTATTCATACCGATGCCCGTATCAGCAACAGAGATACAGGCCAGCCCTTCTCGAACCTCTGCGGAAATTGTTATAGAACCTTCATCCGTGAACTTGATTGCATTATGAACAAGATTGGACAAAACTTGAACTAGTCGCTTCTCGTCCGCTATAACAGGCGGAAATGTCTCCGGAATCGCCATAACCAGTTGGATTGGCTTGCCCTCCATCATGAAGCGCAGCATGTCCAGCACGCCAGACGCCACGGATTGCACACGAAGCGGAGCGCATTGTAAAATGACTTTGCCTTCCCGGAGCTGCGCCAAGTCAAGTAAATCATTAATGGTATGCGACATGCGGCGACTAATCGTAATAAGCAGTTCCATATCTGCCCTGCTCTTCTCATCCATCAGTTCCTTCTCACGTGTAACAACGGACTGCGCAATATTGATGACACCGTGCAGCGGCGTACGCAATTCATGCGACGTGTTTGCCAAGAATAGATCCTTCTTCTCGTCAGCCTCCCGCAACTGCTCGTTCAATTTTGCATTCTCTTCAGCATTGCGGAAATACCTCTTGAACCAATACGCCGAAAATCCAACGATCGAAGCGATGATGTTGATCGGATAGTAAATCATATTTCTCGTTCCGTTATAAATAAAAACGCTCCAGGTGATCCCTGACATAACACTGACAGCCGCAAGCAGCAAAATATAGGCTTCCCTACGGTTTTGATAGACCATCTGCATAATCAGGGATGATAACCAAATAATCGGGAAGAGATAGAGCACGCTGAAAATCTTATAGGCCGTCGTGAAGGAAATATACGGCGCAGGGGCAACAAGTATAAATGCCGTAAACATGACTAAGAAGCCCGTATATCCGTAGAACAGCTTACCGCGCCGTGTAAATCCAGAAAAGTTCCTCCCCATAATCATCATGAAGCAGGCATGCCACAAATAAGCAAGAATCTTGATTCGAAGCGCCCAGGTATAATTGATTGGAAGCCATAACAGCAGGATCGAATCATTGTCAGCTATGACTAATGTGCCTGTCATTGTCATTAATAACCCGAAAATAATAAACGTCTTCTCTCTCGGATTAAAGCAAAACAAAATGACGGCATATAGGCCGTGCAGCATCAAAATGATAAAGGTAACTAATTGAAAACCGATGGAATACCAGCGTTGAAATTCAACCGCTGCCTGCGTTCCGAATCTTATAGAGCGAGCGATGCCTCCTTTATAGGGATTGTCGAAGTTGGAGACCTGAAGCAGAACCTCGATGACGCCTTGATCCTCTGCCTCGACCTCGTAGGAAGTGGTAAAGGATGACTGAACGGGTCGATATGACTCCGCATCGGTGGACACTACCCCCGATTTTGCACCGATCTGTCCATTGATTAGAAAGACGTTGGCCGCTTGAATTTCCCTTATCCAAAAATTGTAGGGCTGATTTATCGACTGATCGACCAATACGCGAAGCCGGTACGTCCCATAGCCATATGAATTCCTTTTATGCTGCCGCCAGCCCTCCCTCCAATCTCCGGGAACCTGAACATAGCTCGATTGGCCTTGGTATTGACGCAGCTCATCCTCGTTCGATATCAATGCATCCGGATAGAACTCCCACTGTCCATCCAAAAATACGGTATGCTTGTTATCCAGCTCCATTCCGCGCAGATCAGCAACCCCATTGGCCACCTTCACATGTTGAGATGCCTCCAAGGTCATAAGCCACGTTACGTGGATACCAGCAAGAAGAAGCACGAACAATAACGTGCTCACAATGATTTTTTTCTTGTTCATCATATTATGAGGTTTTCTACAGCAATCTTCTTTTTCCTGCATTTTGGCATCTTTGCCCATTTTTATATTCACTAAAAAAGGCGAGGAGCTCCTCGCCTCATACAAGTTAACCTACCTGTCATCGTTCTGCCAGTATCTATTATTCTTCTACCTCATGTTACTCTATCTATTCATTCTCTATCTATACACGATCGCCTATCACTCATCTGCTATTCGACACGCAGCGTATACCATTCGATTGCCGAAGGCTTGCTCGTGATCTGACCCGCCATCGGGTTGGCATAGTACCACGTAATCGACTGATCCTGTACAAGCGGCATCATGTTCCCAGGGGATGGAACGCCTCCGAGATAGGTCGGCTGCTTAAGCATCGTTCCTTGGCCATCCACGACCGCATACTTCATTCCTTCTCCGAGTCGGCTCGACTCCGTCCATAACAAGACAAACTTATTATCATTGATCTTGCTAATATATGTATCCCTGATGAACACGCCAGCCTCAGACCTATGCTGTGTCAGCCATATCGGCTTGATGCTTGATCGATCCTGCGCGTTCTTCGGCACGACACTAAGGAATACATTTTTGCCTTTCCCATCTTGTGAACCGGTGGTGCTGTTCGCTCCAATGGCAAGGTAGCTGGATGCAGATACTTCTAGTCCACCCAAGTAGGCGCCTGTGTAATTATCACCGATTTCGCCCGGTATTCTAATAAGGTCAATTTTTTTCGTAATCTTACCGTCCTGCTCCACCTGCAGTATAATAGAGCGCGGATACGCATCACCATGGTCAGCATATACGATGCGATCTCCATCTATGCGAACATAAGTGGCAAAGGAATGGCTCACGTGGTTAGACGGGAATTGACCACTCTTACTAAGCACCTTCATAGCAGCCATATTAATGGTAAAGGTCATGTTCGACTGATGCCGCAAACCATCCTTAGCGGTCTTATAGCGAAGACGAGTCGATTGAACTACGAGTTTGCCATTGGCACTGTCCATCGTAACATTCCCAGATCTGAACGGCTCTGATACGTACACATCTGATACATCTACCTGACCAAGCTTGTCCCACGAAGCATTATATTTCACTATGCGATATACTGCCTTTGTGCTGGATTCCTCCATATTGTCTTGTCCGAATACGAGATAATAATTGCCGTCCTGACCTTGATGGAAACCTCCGAATTTGGGCAGCTCCATGGTCAGCGTCTTATTTCCCGCTACGGTATAATCCTTATTGAATTGCTGAATATGTATCTTTTGCTTATCCGAGTCCAATTGCAGCAGATTCGGCTGTCCATCCTTCTGGAACAAATAGCGGGTAGCTGGCTCGAACCAATTCCCATAATTATAATCATTGGTTGTACGAGGCTGGGTAACCCCTTCAATAGATCGGATCGCCATCTCTGGTTGAGTAATGATATGAATTGAGCTGCTCAACGCCCGCCATAGAACGGGAACATGCAGCTGCTCTCCTAATTCTCGCAGTTGGAAATAATTGCTGCCCCCGATATTATAAGCCGTCAATTGAATTTCCTTGCCATCCACATATACTTTGGAGGAAGTCGGTATTGCCTGTCGTTCAGCTGCCTTGCCTGACTGTGTAGACTTCTTGGCAGGCTCAAGCTCCCCTCCGATTGGAGTATAGGCTTGTCCTGTCTGTACACGAATCGCATTGCTCGCGGCATCAACAGTTACATCGAAGCTGCTCTTCGTCCCCTTCAATGCCATTGCAACATCTCTCAACTTGAAGTAGTTGCTGCCTCCAATATTGTAGGCATCCATCTGATTCATCGCCTGTCCATTAATGCTCACATTGGCCCGAGTCGGCCGTGCCATTACGGATTTGTCTGCAGCTTGAACGGAAGCAGCCATTCCTAGCATCATCACGATGCTGAGGAGAATACTTACTTTTGTTTTCATGAAATTGATTTCCCCCATTTTTCTATCTAGCTTCGCTCATGGCTTGCATCATTCATCGCACACCAAGGCCATCCAACCATACGCGTCCATAATCTCTACCATTCTAAAGCAACGATCTAAATTGCACAACGAACCTAACGGCGATTGACGGCAGTAGAGCACTTCATTCTAGTGGGATTTCAATACCGCCGCCTGCCTTCGAAACTAAGCCTCCCTGCTAGGATCCCTGTATGTTTTCGCACCAATTCTAGCAGCAACACCACATCCTCGATGCTTGGGAACGGCGGCCACAATCCGATTGTCGCGACCATATTGGAGTCGCTGTAGGTCATCGAAATCCGGATGAATGACCTCATTGGATAAATAAGCCGAGGTCTTGCTTCCATGCTTCCTCGCTCCATTCAAGGCTGTGATCATACCCTGTGAAGAGGTAATGCCAATACCATGCCCGTAATAGAGATCGTTGCCCAGCTTCACGACATTTTCTCCTTGCCACTCTGGAGTACGCGGATTGTAGTCTGGATTTCTAAAGTAAAGGATATCCCCTAAAAATGCCTCAGCGAGGTTCGAGTTCGACACCAATCGAAGATTGCGGTCATAATTCCAATCCCATAGAAGCAAATCCTGAAAGTAACGGTCAAAAACGGATTCACCAAGCGTATCTATGATTGCCTTATACAAAACAATAATAATAGCTGTGGCACATTCAAATGCATACTGTCCCCCATTATGGAAAATATCGTTGATGGCAGCAGAAGGCGAGACACCCCTTCTTAATTGAAATCCCCCTCTGTCCGTGCGTATCCAATACCTCTCGTTGCATCTGGAATTGTCGAATCCAGCAAAGTCCACCCCACTATCGTGCAGTGCCTTCGCAGCATTTACGATATTGGAGCGCATTCTCAATTCGAACTTTAAGTCATCAAGGGAGTTATATCGATAAACGACAGGACTCTTCTGCTTAGCCGCAATTACATTCCTCTCCAGCTCCGATAATCCCAATGTATTGAGCTGCCCTGTGTTAACACCTGCAATCTCGATCATTCCTTACTCTCCTCCTAAAATCTTCTGATTACCGAACGCTTTGTGGGAATCGGAACACAAGAAACGGATCGCACTCCTGATTAATTAGGTGTAACCTACAGTACTCTATGCGCCCCCATCTACTCAGGTTCGTGTCAAGAAGAAGGGACCAACATCGGATAAGCATGAAATCCTCATAAAATTACAGGATGTAAAGCTTATACTACAATATGGAAATCAGTGCAGAAATCCGCTACAATAGTGGTTATCATCAACATCAATACCTGCATGTTCACCTCTACCTTCTGTCTTTCTACTTCCCTTGTTTGCTTCATCCACACGACATTCAAATTCCTAATTGTGAAGATCGGATAAAAAAATCGGATAGGTGCTCTCGACTGCCTGATGTACGAAATATGGACGTATGAGATACCGCCGTTAATACATAGATGGCTTCCAACCTGTGTCTAAAAGGAGGGATCTTAGCTAACCAGCTTGGCTCTACGCATGATTAGAAGATGGGATGTTCTGATAATGAAGGAGGAGTATTGATGAATGTTGGAATGCAGCCTGGGAGTGGGCTATATTTACATGTCAAATGGTTCTCAGCCGATCACGTGTGGACACCTCAAGCAATGAGCAAGGTGCTCACCCCTACCTTTCTGTTCTGGTTTGGCTTCACGCTTGTAGTATTGCTGCTTGTTTCGAGGTATAACGCAGCTTTGGAGCGCGTCCCTATCGTTCTGAAGGTACATTCATTTCTCAATAAGTTAAAACGCTTTCACCTATTAATTATGCGAGTAGGTGTTGGCATTGCACTGCTGATGCAGATAAGCACAGGCTCCTATCTGGCCCCTACATTGCGAATCGAGACATGGTGGGTCTATGCATTTCTTATTATTAGCCTGCTTGGTCTGCTTCATCGCAAGACCTTGTTTATAAGCGGTATAGCGTTAGGCGCCTTATATGTGAAGGCACTCGCTAATTATGGAATGTTCCACATGCTCGACTATATGTTCTACCTCGGCATCATTTATTATTTGCTTGTCGCGAACACGAGATGGAGCCGTTCTGGAATCCCTGTCCTCTATGTATGGACCGGCTTGTCTCTTGCTTGGCTTGCGATGGAGAAGCTGACCCTCGCCAAGCTGGCGTGCTCCCTGATGCACGAATACGGAATCCCGTCACTAGGCTTTACCGTTGAAGACTTCGTACTGATTAGTGCCTTTATTGAGCTCGGCCTTGCGTGGGCATTTATAGTCGGTATTATGAATCGATTCACAGCTCTGCTATTAACCGGATTATTCCTCGTCACTACCACTGTATTCGGATTTACCGAAATCATAGGCCATATGATTATGCATACGATACTGCTCATCTTCCTTATTGTTGGCCGGGACGGCTATACGACATTTCTACTCTCGAGACGCGCTCCTAAACTACGCAGCTTTTTCGTGGTGCTGCACTTCACCATTATGATCTTTAGTATGATGACCGTGTACATATGGATGGGGCAGCCTAGCAGCGGATTTACTGTACCTGATCCTGCGACGCAAGCAGCGCAAGCGAGTAAAATACCGGCATTCTGCCCAATCAAGTGACGCAGATAGTGGCATTTTTATCAGTACCCTCGTATTTTGTGTCGGTCAAAAATTTAAGCGTTATAACTTATTGACCATTGGTGCCCCAAACGTTGGTGGCGGTTTTCTCACAACAGAAAAGGAAAAAGACACCACTCGGGTGTCTTTTTTCATGATGCATATCGTATTGTGGCTCGACTATCCTTCCAGATCCACGTTGTGGTAGACTTGCTGCACATCATCAAGGTCTTCGAGCGCATCAATCAGCTTCTCGAACTGTGCCTTCTGATCGTCCTCCAAAGCTACTTCGGTCTGTGGCAGCATCGTAATTTCAGCTACGCTGAATTCCGTAATGCCCTCATTCTTCAGCGCTTGCTGAACAACATGGAATTGATCCGGCTCCGCGTAGATGATTACCGCTTCATCCTCTTCTAAGATGTCGCGTGCGTCTACATCGGCGTTCATCAAGATTTCCAGAACATCGTCTGCACTCTTGCCTTCCAGACCGATAACGGCCGTCGGACTGAACATATACGTTACAGAGCCACTTACGCCGAGACTTCCGCCATTTTTGTTAAATGTGGAACGAACCTCCGAAGCAGTACGATTCACGTTATTGGTCAAAGCGTCTACGATCACCATGGAACCGCTTGGACCAAAGCCCTCATAACGAAGCTCATCATAGTTCTCATCGGAGCCGCCCTTTGCTTTCTCGATCGCGCGATCAATGATCGCCCTTGGTACATTGTATGTTTTGGCACGTTCAACCACGAATCGCAATGATTGGTTCAGCTCGGGATCAGGCTCGCCTTGCTTCGCTGCAACGTAGATCTCTCTGCCGAAACGCGCATATATACGACTCGTATTCGTGTCCTTAGATGCTTTTTTTCCTTAATATTATTCCATTTACGCCCCATACTGTATCTCGCTCTCTTTCCGCATAAAGTATGCATACTCCATATAATTATATCTTTTCAAGAGAGCTTGGGCAAATATGAAAACTTTTGAATTTCAATTCTTAGCTAGTTATATTGGCGATTTTTCCGGTAAAATTCGGACATTTCTAGCAAGCAAGATATCCGTTCATACTGTTAATTCGTACAAAGGTGTAAAAAACAGAAAGCTGTGTTAAAATACTGTAATTGCACCCGCTATTTTGTTAGGGAGGTTTAGTGAATCACCATGCTCATTATCGGTATCACCGGAGGCACCGGATCCGGCAAAACAACGGTTGCCCAAGTCCGTCATTGACCGTCTTGGATCAGATAAAGTTACCTTCATTTCCCAAGACAACTATTACAAAGATCATTCCCACCTCAGCATGGCTGAACGCGAAGTAATTAACTTCGACCACCCGCTCGTATTCGACAACGAGCTGCTCCTTGAGCATGTGAACCTGCTCAAGCAAGGCAAAACTGCTTATGCACCGGTATACGACTTTACCGTTCATGCCCGTTCCACGGATGAGACGGTAGAGCTGAAGCCGAATAATATCATCATCATCGAAGGGCTTCATGTGCTGTTCGATGATGATTTACGTCAATTGCTCGACATTAAAGTATTTGTGGACACCGATCCAGATGTACGGATTCTACGCCGTGTACTTCGCGACATTGAAGAGCGCGGTCGGACGATTCATTCGGTCTACAACCAGTATCTGACTTCGGTCAAGCCGATGCACGATGCATTTATCGAGCCTTCTAAGAAGTACGCTGACCTGATTATTCCGGAAGGCGGTCAGAACGAGGTAGGCATTCACATGCTGTCTGTACTGACAGAGAAATATTTGACGAGCGAATGGAATTAACGTGAAGAAGCCGCTCGAATGGCAGACCTGCATCTGCCATTCGAGCGGCTTATTTTCTTATGAGCCGAGTGAGACTTGCAGAGAGCTTCTCTCACGTGCATTGATCTTCTGTCACTTGGTCAAACTAGTCAATATAAGATGCTAGAGAACCACTGCCCTAGCCCGACTTGTCGCATGTGTTGGCTTAATTTACATTGTAGGTTCGAAACTTTCCAGCGTCTTCATGCCATCGGCTCCAAAAATATTGTATACTCCAAATTCATAGAAAGAGTAGCCATAGTCCGTGTTTCTTTGAATTCCTTCGAACTTCACATATCTCGCTTCTGTTGGAGTGAAGTGAATTGTGTCCCGCCCATCTTGAGCCGTAATGATTCCATCGTTCTTTGTCGTGACATTTATCCATTCTTTCTTATCGTTAGACACGAGGATTCTGTATGTTTTGGCGCGAGCGTATTCCCAATCAATACGGATCGTATCGAACTCCTTCACCTCGCCAAGATCAACTGTGAACCATGAATTATCTACATAATTGCTTGCCCATCTCGTAGCAGGGGATCCGTCCACTGCTTTTTGCGGCATGTAATTCGGGCTGTTGTTCTCTACCGAGGAAGCTTCAACCGCTTTATTTTCCGCCAAGTTGCCAAGAAGGTAATAAGCATTATCCTTCAGCGTGTTGTAAGCACCATCTGCAATGTGGCCTTTGATCTTCTGGAACTCCAGCATTGCATTGAACATCTTGATAAACTTATTGAACTTTTCATCATTACCTTCGAATCTCTTCGCATTATCCAAATGAGCCTGCAAGGAGCGAGCCGCCCCCGGATTTTTGAACTGGTTCTCTTGCTCGAATTGATCAACTAATGTTTTGATGAGATCCACATTTGTTCCTGCATCAATGATATAAGTTGTCTTCTTTGATTTGCCTGCAGTCACCGTAACCGTAAGTTCATGCTTGCCAAGCTTGCCCGCAAAGTTAATTGGCGTACCTGCTGTGTACGGCTTGCCGTCGAATGTCGCAGTAACTTTAGTAATGCCGCTTCCGTCGTCATCCTTGAGCTGCCATGTAAATTGCACCGTCTCTGTGGCCGGCACTGTTGTATGGCTCTCCAGCAGTTTTCCGTTCATTTGTACGTCAGCATCGGAAGGAACGCCGCTATTCACGCTGTATGTGCCCTTCACGAATTGGTACAGCCAATCATACAAAATTCGATTGGATGGATCCTTACTTACAGCTGTATTATATACGGCGTCATTGCCCTGATAGTAAGCATTATATCCGTTTTGCATAAACCCGGTTTCTGCACCATTGTTCAAGTACTCGATATACTTCTCACGGAAATGATTATCCGTCAGCATCCGGTCATCAAACTCCAGCTCCATGCCCATGCCGTGCTGTTTCGCTAAGTATGCTGCGTCCGGCAAGCGCTCAGGGTCGATGTCATCCTCGAAGAAGTAATTTGGCTGGTAAGCCACATTATCGATGCCAACATCCTTCCACATGAATGACTTGTATCCTGAGAAGAACGGAACCCAGAACAGCCTCATGCCCATGTCATGTACCTTGGCACTTGTTGCACGAAGCAGATCTGATCCCTTGCTATGTGTGCTGATCTGCTCATCTAACCAGTACATGCCGACAAGCTCCAAATTGGAGTAGTTGGCAGCAGCCCACTTCTGCTTCACTTGATCCAGCCACCAGTGAACAGCCTTCACCCGGTTAGCAAGTGCCTGTTCCACACCGATCGAGTCGCTGAAGCTCAAGTTGCCATCGCCAATATCACCGAAGTCAGCGATGCCTTCTGCTGGATATGGGATCATATACACGACTTTCGTTTTACGGTTAGGATCGTTCAGCTTCGCCCCGACTTCTTTGGTCGCTTCATTTAATTGATACATATCGCCTTGCGCTGCAAATGTCTTTTCCAAGTACCATTTCCAGTCGTCCAGCTTGCTGTTCAGTCCCAAATTACGACCCATTGGCGTATCTAATCCAAGATAGAGAACTCCATCGAACAGCCAATCCTTCGGATTGCCCGCCTCATCTACATAGCTAATATTCGGAATAATGCGCTCCTTCGTCCAATCGCCCTTGCCATTCGCATAATGCCCGTTGTACAGCAGACCAAGGTCGCTAATTCCAGCAGTCGCTTCTCCTGGTGCTTGGAAGGCTGGCGTCTGCGTAGGAACAGTTTCTGCTCCTTGCACCTTGCCGTCTTCGCCTAGAATTTCAATTTCATCGACTAACGTCATCGCCCTGTTATGCATCATGAAGCTTACCTTCACATAGCGTGCATAAGCGATGCCACCGTACGCCAATCCTTCTTTGTTCGGATCCTTGATTCCCTCTTTGTTGCCCTTCCATTCAAACGTCTCTTCATGCTGTCCGTCTATCCATAACGTTTGGAGTGCATTATGAGATAACAAACCCCAATTTTCCTTATCGTCCGATACATAAATGGACACGGTTAACGGTAAAAGGACATTGTTGTTCGGCCAATCCTGCAAGAAATGAGCCTTAACGGATGAGATTGATTTATTCTCGCCGAGGTCAAATACCACTTCACGCGTTCTCTTCTTCAAATGTCCAACCCATGCCGGGTCTGACTTCGTGACCTTTCCGTACTTGCCATCTGTCAGCTTATAGCCATCATCAGCATACCCTGCTTCTGGTGCTTGCGACCATTCATAAGGAAGACCTAGAGCCAGATTGCGCTCACCTTGCTGAGGTTCAGCAGCTTGCTGCGCCGTATTTTGCTCACCCGCTTGCAACGGCGTATTCGCCTCCTCCGCCTGTACTAATGGAACCATCATTGATAGAGCTAACACAGTAGACATTACGATGGATAACCATTTCTTTTTCATTAATTGAACTCCCTTTCTATATGTAAGATTATGAATGTCATCAAATTCGAAAAACTTGGATTTGATTGATATTATTGCGGTTTCATCTCCCCCTCCTTTTTCAACTGATAAAATCCATGCGAATGATAGCGCTTACTTTTAAAATAAGAGACTTTCTGTCCTATTCATATAGACCAATCATTACTTTTGTATACTTTTGTTTACCTATTCTATCAAGACATCATTTTATTTGATTTTGCCAGTACCCCTCCCCCCGTAAATATAGCACCACCCAATTGACTGCGATTCCTGACGGAGAGATCGCCTTGATGTGCTCTTACTATCCGCTGTGCTATCGTCAATCCAAGCCCAGTCCCTCCATATCCCGGGTTTCGGGAACTATCGCTTCGATAGAACGGCTCAAAAATACGGAAGATATCACGCTCTGAAACTCCGGGGCCTGTATCTTCAATCGTAAAGCGCACACCTGATCCCTCCACCTCAAGTTGAAATAATGATTGCGCCGCCCGTCGGTGTTTAGCGAAGGGCATTATCAATCAAGTTGCCAATCTCCCGTCTCAGCATAAATGCATCACCCAGAACAGTGCACTGCTCCCGATCCGGTGGAACATATTGTAGTTGAATTGCTTTCTCGCTCGCTGATGGCTGATATTCGGTGACAATTTCGGTAAAGAGATCTGCTGCATGGAGTGGCTCCGGTCGAAGCAGCTGATCCAGAGACGATATTTGACTATAAGAGAAAAGATCGTTCACAAGCCGTGCCAACTGATCGGCCTTCTGCCTGCAAATGGAGGCATATCTTGAAGTCCTGTCAGGATTGCTTGTCAGTCCATTCTCCAGCCTCAATAAGAACCCCCTCAACGTAAATAACGGCGTTCTTAAATCATGTGCAATTGAGCTAATATAAAAGCGTCTCTCTTCCTCTAGCTCCGACTGTCGGATCAGAGATTGCCGCAGGCCATTTCCCATAGCGTGGAACGCTTCACGGACATTTGCTACCTCCAGAACGGTTGATGGGGGCAGGTGGAAATCTAGATTTCCATCGGCAATTTGCCTAGCAGCCATACTCATTGCTTCCAAAGGCTTCACGACAACACGGCCCATCTGCCAGCCAATAAAGAAATGAAACACACTCCCGCTAGAATCGAGAAGATGAACGCAAACCCACTGTCCTGCTTAGGGACATAGAAATAGGCCGTACCTTGCAGCTGGCCTTGTTCCATCATACTTATTTGCCGATCAGTGACAGCTTCTGATTCAGCAGCAGCATAGCGATAGATTTCATGATCGGAAGCATCTAATAGTAGAATGCCTGGTTGGGTTTCGACGATCTTCTTGGTTATAGCGTCCTGCCACTGTGAATCGCGCCAGCGAGTGACGTCAGACGCACGAACCTCCCCCACCGCGTGTTCTCTTCTATTTTCTCACGAAGCCTGCCCATGTGTACGGTCACAAGATATCAAATTCCTTGGGTGTCATCGACACCGGAACCCCGTTGACGCTCACTTCATGCGCCGTAATATCTAGAACGAGACGACCGAAATCAAGTTCGATCACAGGATTCCCTTCATTCTTGCTGCTTCGGCGGAGCACGGCCTTGATTCGGGCCACGACTTCCTCGGGTGTCGCTGATTTCACGATATAATCATCGCCACCTAGGCTAAGACCTCTGATCTTGTCCATGTCTCCTCCTCGCGCGCTAAGGAATAGAATCGGCGTATCTTTCGTTCTCCGAACTTGTCTACAGAGATCCAGCCCGTTCTGCCCTGGCATCATCACGTCCAACAAGATGCAGTCCACCCGATTGCGGCTTAATGCTTCGAGCGCTTGGTCTGCTTTATAGGCTCCGACCACTTACATCCTCAATGGATGAAACTCGTACAAACACAGCATCCCGAGAAGGTACTGAGCTATGTGCGCCATCTCGATGACCGATTAATAGCTGCTATTTATGGTATGGATGCGGAGACTTATTTGGATATCAAGGCTCGCTTGGTTCAGCAGGCAAGACAGGCGGCAGTACAGGTATTATCGTAGGAGTGTATACGGAGAGCTATATTCGACAGTTGGCATTTCTAACCTTAGGCGTACTGTGGATATTCACCGGATGGAAGGGGTATCAAACTGCCCGGCAGAAGAGGTTCGACAGCCATCGCATATGGGTGATTCGCAATTATGCGGTAACCCTTGTCGCCGCAACCGCACGGCTCATTACTCCCTTATGCATCCTTATTTATCTCGCAGGACATCGTGATATGCCATTCGAAGGCATCGAGCCCATTCTGAGGCAGATACTTGAGGTCAACATTTGGGTCGGATTAGTCATCAACATCATCATTGTAGAATGGATGATATTTCATAGAGTCCCGAAACGATCAGATCCAAATAAGAACAAATGAAATTAATACCCTTCCTATGCAAAAAGGAGCTTCGTCCATTTGGATGAGCTCCTTTTGTATGATAAAAACTCTGAACTACTTAAGTCGTAATAGGTCTACTCGTCTTGCTTCGACTTCCCCGCGAAGCAAGACGCATATAATTTCAGTTCCTCTTTATTTGCAGCGATGTGACCCTCTAACTTCATTCCGATCTTCTCCAGCAGATGACCAGAGCGTTCATTATCTACTGTAGTAATGGCTACAATGCGTTCTAACCCGAGCACCGTTCGACCGTATTCCAATGTTGTAGCCGCCGCTTCATAGCCGTATCCCTGTCCCCGGAATTCAGGGAGAAAGGCAAAGCCGATGTCCACATCTGTCAGGGAGTCCCTCTTGATGAGACCACACATTCCGATTGGAGTCGAATCTTCCTTCAACTCCGTCAAAAACAAGCCAAAACCTAGTCGTTCATAGCTCTCCATCGGACCATTCACAATATAGTCACGCGCACCTTCAACCGTTCTAATCCCTCTGTCACCAATATATCGGTGCCATGCTTCATCGTTCAAGAGTCGTAAAATAAACTCTGCATCATCCACAGTCAACTTGCGAAGAATTAGCCTATTCGTTTCCATAACCATCAACACAGTTTCCCCCTTTCAGAAATCAGAATTAGAAAGCTTATTAAGCAGGTGAGAAAAATAGCCACTTTCCAAATCAATATAAGAAAAACCAAAAAATGGATATCAGTTCCAAACTTACTCAAGACCTGTATCCATTCCTATATATACTTATTATTAGTTCCTGATTCTCTATGCTGAAATTACACTTACATCAACAGTCCCTAGCAGGCGCAATCCCCATTTATTTATCAAACCACTTTTTGTGCAATTACTCGAACAACAACCGGATTTTCATCTTTATATACGGCATAATTATTACCCTCTGCCATATGATTAACTTTGAATCCTATAGCCTGTAGCTTCTGTACTATTTCTTCAAGTACAATGAATCTTCTATAATGCTCATTATAGAAATACGCATTTCTTCCGACTTCTTCCCCCAACCCAAAAATTTCATCCTTCACGCTTCTCACTTCTATAAAGAATTGCCCATCTTTTTTTAAGGAATGATATACATTATGTAAAAGTAAACCTTCTTCTTCTTCCGTAATGGAATGCAAGGTGAAACGGCTATATACATAGTCGAAGCTATTTGCAATTAACACGTCTGAATGAATGAAATCATCCACTCTAAACTCAATGTTGTCATAGGAACAACTCGATTGTAAATTCAATATTGCATTGTGTGACTGGTCAATAGCTACTACTCGTAAATTGTTCTCAGCAAAAAATAAAGAATCTCTCCCATTACCACAACCTAATTCTACCAACGTTTTTCCTGTTTCCAACATAGGCAAGATATCTTTTGCGAACGTGGTAGGTTCTTTAGTAGCAATCATTTTTGAATAGTAATTATCCCAATACGAATAATCCATATGTTATTTTCCTCTCGTAGCTGCCATATTATTTCTTACTTCTTTGCAAAATGAAAATCCATTGCTTCGTTTCTTTTTGATTTTTGATATCTTCATAGAAAAACTCTTCACTTACTTTTAATTCAAACCCACTTTTATATAAAACACTGAAAATATCGTTATATTCCTTTTCGGTTCTATAAATCGCGCTATATTCGCTCTCTAAATTTTCCGAATAGAATTTATTTAAAGTCAGTCTTTCCTGCAAAGCAATCGGTTCTGATAAATAGATAATACATTCATCGTCAAATCTTTCAACAAGCTTGTTAAGTGCTGCCTTTACTTCATCGTCATTAATGTACATTAAGACTCCGCCCGATATAATAAAACGGTTAAATCTCCCCTTAAAAGGGAACTCAACCTTTCCGTTCGTTAAATCTTGAATGGATGAATGTATAAAATGAGTCTCATCTTTCTTCGCAATATCTTCTCGCGATTGTATTAAGTCGATAAATTCCTTTACATAATCTACTCCGACATATGTGTCTGCCACAGAAGTAATATATTTGGATATACGTCCTGTTCCACATCCAACTTCAAGCACATTACTGTTGTCATCTAACCTTAATAGGGGAAGTCTATGTTCTATTTCGAAGCTTGTCCATGCTTCAATTTTGCTTTTATCTTTGTCTGCACATAAAACTACTGGCGCATCGACATCGACGGAAACTTTCTCGACCGCTCTTTGAGTGTAAAAATTTTTCAAGCTTTCATGATCGATTTTAACATGTTCTTTATATACTCTTTCCATTCTCCATCCCCCTTGCTTTACTTATGCAATTTCAGTTGCAATCCGTTCGAGAACCTAATAAACGACGCATAACTATGACCATGTTGCTTATCAATCGGCGGGAGATCCATATATTCCCCGTATCTTGAAGTTAAGATATCATCATACCGCTTCGGCGCACGGAATGCATGTCCTTCAAAATTAACCTTTATTGCCTCATCATACCACCCGCGTTCAAATATATGTCCCACCAAGTTATGACAAACTATATGAGACGTTTCTTTCTCGTTGTCCCATTTGGCGAAATATTCAAACACTGCGATTGTGAAATTTCTAGGCATGAAAGATAATGCCTTAAACAGTGTTCTGCTATATACACTGCTTGCATTTTTTTTCCCGACATGGGACCATAATATTTTTCTGCAAATTTTGCAAATAGACATTAAAAGTCTTTGTTTGTACTTATTCGACGAAATATAATCTAACGGAAAAATATCCATGCATATTCCGTCTTTTTGTTCTAAGTGCTCTTGTCCCGCTCGTATGTATGATGTGTTTTTCAATCTTAACTTTCCAAAGACCCAGTTGTAATTTTTATCCATTTTTTGATTTTGTAAGAAAAACTTCTCATGATCCAATTCACTTTTGCAAACTTCACAGAATCTTTCGTAGTCTTTTCTAAACATTTGGATATCCACGTCATCATCCCAAGGGATATATCCGTCATGTCTAATTGCTCCAAGTAACGTTCCATCAGATAAGAAATATGGAATGCCATGTTTTTCGCATATACGATCTACTTCGATAAGAAGGGAGAACATCTCTTCTTGCAATAGCTTTAATTGGTCGCCATTGAGTTTTATATAATCTATGTCCGATTTCACATTCCGCCTCCTACTGCCCTTTCCACCTTGTCGTCCCTGCTTGTATATGCTAATATTCTTTCGTAATCATCGAAATAATCAATCTCAGACCAGAACATTCCTTTTACATCAATGGTTTCTATATTTTTTTCTTCTACTAATGAATATAATATATTTTCCCACCATAATTGATGTTGTTGTGCGTTTATTAGACTTTCGAGTTTATCCCTGAATTCAATTAAAAATTCCGCTCTTATTTTTCCCATTCCTACATACTCACAAGTTCGTTCTTTTAACGGTAGGTCTTTGCCGTATTTTTTTATATAACCATTTTCTAGCTGTAAAAAATAGTCGCCTTCTACCGTTCTACCTGTGTCCACCATTAAAGCGCAGTCTTTGTTCGTCTTTACAATCAGGTTTAAAATATCGTCATCTATATAAACATCGCCATTCATAATAATAGTATCATCCGTCAATTCCTCTCTTGCAAACCAAAAAGAGGCAATACTATTCGTTACATTGTAAAATGGATTAAAATAATAAGTAACGTCCAAACCTTCTAATGCTTCAAAGATTTTAGTTTTGCAATAACCGACACATACGATTGGTTGAATATTTCTTTCTAATAACATCAACACAGTTCTTCTGATCAACGGAATTCCATCTATCGGCAACACACATTTGGGGATTTCTTCTATCATTCTCGAGATTCTAGTTCCTCTTCCAGCTGCCAGCAAAATAGCTTTCATGAGTACCCTCCCCTTCTTTACTCTTGATTTTTCAACTTGAAAACAAGCTTATTACACAAGTTTTTTATAAAATGTCCTTTTCACGCAAAGCATGCAATGCATTGATTAACTTATTGTTGTCTTCTTCTGTTATGGCACCAATGTGACCTACTCGGAATAAGGTCTTACTAAGCGTTCCGCCATTTGGACATACATATATTTGATAATTATTTTTTAAATGGCGACATATTTCGTCAGCAGGCATTTTCCCGTTTGGCCTTAAAGGCGTAACAGCATTTGAGAGAGACTGCGATGAAATTTCAAAAGGTAACCCTCTGATTTTTGTTCTAAAATCTTGAGCAATATGAGCAACTCGCTCTACAACTTTATCGACGCCTATATCATCAATCATCTGCAATCTTTTTCTTAATTGAATTAATATTCCGACAGCGGGAGTGTAGGGAGTCTGCCCTCTCGTTCCATCCGCTAAGTAATTCTTAAAGTTAAAGTATAGGCTTTTCACCTTTTTGTTCAATACTCTTTCCTGAGCCTTTTCATCTAATACAACAAATGACATTCCCGGCGGTAGAGCAATCGCTTTTTGCGAGCTTAGAATGGTCGCATTAACATTATACTCTCGCATATTATAGTGATCAGCAAGAAATGAGCTAATTGCATCCACAACTAGCATCAAATTATTCCTTTCACAAAATTCACTCACTAGCCCCATGTCGTACAACACGCCAGTAGATGTTTCATGCATATTTATTAAAAACCCGTAAATCCTTTATTTTCATACTTTTCTAAATGTCGATTCGTTAATAATTCTCCGTGATCTAAGCGAATTTCTTCTGAAGATAATCCGTATATCTCACAAATCTCTTTGAATCTAGTGCCGAAGGAGCCACCATTTACTACAAGCAATTTATCATTTTCGTCAAATATATTCATAACGGTGGCTTCCATTGCTGCAGTACCGGAACCAGTCAAAGAAATCAATCGAGAATTTTCAGTTGACCCCACACACTTTTTTATCAGCATTTCATTCTCAAGCATAAGCTTAGAAAATTCATCTGTTCGAAAATACGGGATCTGTTCTGAACCAATATCCAAGACTTCCTGCTCCATCATTACAGGCCCTACTGACAAATTTAACATTCTTGGCTCCATCCCCATCCATAAAGACGAACAATATTTAATTGTTCGTGATCTCATTTAAAATGACTTGATGAATCCTTTGTCCACACGTACCATCTGCATGAACTACACTTTTCTTAAACCTTGAGATCCGTTCTTCCTTTTTGAAATCTTCGTTGCATTCTACCATATCTACAAATTGAGCCACTGAAATATCCTCATTCGTGAAATAACAACCCAAATAGTCGGCATAGTAATATGTATCTTGTTCCAGTTTGTTTTTACTTAATAAGCCTAAAACAGGCTTTTCCGTTATGATGTATTGCAGCATCACAGAGCTATAATCACTTATGATAGCATCAGAAATAGCTACTGCTTGATAAATATCGCTGCTAGTATCAATAATGATATTTGTAGCTTTTTTAAGCCTATTCTCTAACTCTACGTATATTTCTAAAAGCTGCGGCCGCATTGTTTTTATTGTTATTTCAGTAAGTGGGTGTGGCCGCCAAATTAAAACATACTTCTCATGATCCATAAAATAATTTAAAATGTACTCTGCTTGTTCAAACCAAGTATCTATATTCAATAGATCAGCAATACCTGTGTTAAATAATATTACTTTTTATTTCTTATCGTACTTTGCCAATGCAATGGAGCTTCTCTATGGTCACTTAATGCATTAAACATCGCATCAAGTTTAGGGGAACCTAATACCAATACTTTATCGGCCTTAGTACCATTAGCTACATATGCATCTTTTAAGATTTCTGATTGCACAATGATTTTTGTGACATTATTAAATGATGGAACCCCGTACAATTCCGGTGTACTAGCACTCCCTGCAACATAATAAGGAACATATACTAACATGTCTGTATATTGGGCAAGATTATCAGAGAAAAAGCGTGGGTAAACCATGGTAAGCTTATTATACTGGTCAAATGGATTGTGAATATAAATAACATCAGGTCTTCTATTCTCAAAATCATACACATCAAACGGTATTGTATTTATATCTTTTGGAAGCTCATTTCCTTCATAGCAAAATTTAATGATTTCCCCTTGAGCGTTTTTTTCGTAGTACGGAATAGGAACTACGTAACATGTACAATTCGGATCCTTCTCAGCTTCTCTATATATACTTTCAAGCGAATCCCACATTGATGCTTTATACGGCATGAACGCTATTTCTATATCTGTCTTTATATCATTGATTATCCTAGTTCTTACGTTATTCACTATGATTTTAATATTATTTACATGAGTTATAAATGATTGCTCTTTCTGCATTCCTGGCTCTAAACATTGAACGGCATCAATGGCTTTTTGAATCAGTTCGCGTACTTCATGTTCCTCACTCAGTAAGTTAGACAAAAATACTAGACTATCATTGCAATCTTGTATCATTTCACCAGTATAGCTTACATAATCTATACCTTCTTCAATTGTAGACATAAACTCCAAAATTTGTTTCTTTCGATTTAATCTCATAGTCCATCTCCAGTTAAGTTTCTCTTATGCTCTTATCAACTTTTTTATTATAAGCCCTATTTTATATAAATCTGCAAGTTCCATTTGTATTATTCTATGTTCCGATCAATCTTTTGACCTAACGGTATATTCCATTTTTCTATTTCACCATCAGGTTGCGCTGCACCAGTTTTAATCCTATGCTGAAAACGATGCTCATTCCACTGATTTGCATTTTTCTCAGATCACTAAGCTGGAAGCTTCATGTTTTTTCTTGCTTAATCCTTATTGATAAGCTATTTAAACTTGTCATCCTTGTATATACTCTATCGACAAAATACAACAAAAGATTAATAGTCTTTAACTTGAATGGATATGATAATAGCACATAAATTAACAAAAAAGACTGCAAATATAAACATAGTGCCATAACATCATATGCAAATACTGCACACATGGAGAGGTGAGGAGATTCATACAAACCCGTTTCCTTCCATCAAACCACCATATACCATGACGTCCTACAATATAAGGCTCTAATTTGAGGTCATATCAAAGTCAAAAATAAAGGCAAAGATATCCAGTTCATCTTAACCTGGACACTTTGCCTAAAAATTAATTAATTCGATAAGATTGTATATCCTGCTTATCATACCCTTCTTATGGGCAATCAGCACATGTGATGGTGGAAGAACAATTAGATGCCAACTTCCCTCATCTTCACTGTAATTTGCTCAATCCTACTGTCTATATCTGTCCCCGTAAACTTAGGGAGACTCAACTCGCTAACGATTGCTCCGTCACGCATGAACATAATGCGCTCCGTCCGTGCCGCAACCTTGGCGTCGTGAGTGACAAGCATGACCGCAGTACCTGCTTCGTTGATTTTGGAAAGGATATCCATTATCTCCTGTGCCGACTTCGAATTAAGCGCACCCGTAGGTTCATCGCCAAAAATAATTTTGGGACTGTTCATAAGCGCACGGCATATCCCTGCACGCTGAAGCTGACCACCTGACACCTGTGTAATGTCGCGCTTTTCTAGCTCCGCAATACCTACCCTCTTCATGAGTGCCCTTGCCTTTTCCGTAATTTGTGCAGCATTCTTTCGATTGTCCCTCATAGAGGGAAGAATGATATTGTCGAGGATATTCAGGTTTTTCAACATCGTCGGCTGTTGGAAGACAAACCCCATTTTTGTTCTGCGTATATCAGACAACTCGTTCTCGCCAATCTCCGCTAAATTCTTATCATCCATGATGACTTTACCGCCATTTACGCCATCTGTTCCGCTCAGTGCGAACATCAGTGTTGATTTACCCGATCCTGAAGGTCCCATGACCGCGACGAATTCGCCTTCATTGATTTCAACGGATACACCGTCGAGAACATTGCGCTTCTCATCACCCTCGCCGAAAGATTTTACGAGTTGATCGCCGATAATGATCTTCTTCATATGCCTACTCCTTTATACTTTCGGAAATTTTGATTTGCCCTGCTCTCGATGTACCGATGATGGTTGCGATAAGTACAGTACCGATCATCATTAGTGGGCTAAGCAGATACGCTGATAGTGGATTGACCGTAAAATGGAACGCCGATGCCCCAAAGTAAGAGACCATTGCCCCCGCAAGCATCTCTCCGAGCGTATTGGCTAGAAGCGTTCCAAGAACAATGCCCAAAATCAGCACAAACACGGAACGCGTTACATACTGGGCCTGAATATCCGAATTTGTAAAACCGAATGCCTTCATAACGGCAATGGAGTATCTATCCTTTGCAACAAGCAGTTTCATAAACAACAAGGTAACCAGTACCGCTATCAACAGCGCAACGGCAATTGCGGAATAGGACGCCTTGCCAACAGCACTGATTGTCGAGCCAAATGTCTGTGCCATAAACTCATCGATGTCTGACACCTTTGCAAAAGGAAATTTATCCGCATATTCCGAAACTTTACTACCAATAAGCGATTTGTCGGCAATCACCGCACTGATCACAACCCACATCATCTCTGCCGACTGATCGGTAAACACCGCCTTTGCGGTTTTTCCTCCATTGGTAATGTCAGAATAAATGCCGCTTACCTTGAGATTTTTTTCTTTCCCCTCAATCACCAGAGTCATGGAATCGCCGACTTTTTTGTTGAGCTCTTTAGCGTTCATGACCGACAGTGCCACTTCATCTTCTACACGTGGAGCCGTACCCTCCGAATACTGCACCGGGAATACGGAATGGTCTCCGAGTTCGATCTTTACCCTTTCCTCCGAGCCATTTTCCATCTTTGCTTTAGATGTTTTGGTTGTGAGTACAGCATACTTGGAGATCGCGCTATCGCTGCTCATTGTTTTGAGCATTTCAGCTGCCTTCTCAGACATATGGTCAGTCTGCTGTATATCGATGCGCATATCGCTGTTGCCTATCCCCATATATTTGATGAAGCTTTTTGAAGAAATGGTGTTGTAGAGGTTCTGAGGAACGATTATGATAAATGCCGAAATCACCAATACCGCAAGCATGGTGACGTATAGCTTCTTCCTCGCAAGTACATCTTTGATACCAAGAAAAACATTGGTATGGAACAGTTTGTTATTGCTAAGGTTGAAGCGTTTTGCGCCCGAGGCCTTTTCCTGAGAGGTTCCATATCGAATGGCTTCAGCGGCGGATATTTTCCGAAAGCGTCTTAGCACTCCATTTACAAAAGCAATAATTGCCCCAAATACAAGCAGTACGCCGATTACCCCGAACAGCATAGCAAGAGAAGTGTTCTCGCTTTCTCCCATATACATGCGGATATTTTCAAGGAGCATCCCTTTGAATACAAAAGATAGTAAATACCCGAGCAAACATCCTGCTGCTGCAATCGCTGCGTACTTCGCCAGATATATTCCCTTGATATCGGAAAGGCGGAGCCCTATGGCCTTCATCACGCCAATCTCGCGATAGTCGTCTTCGACCTTCGCAAGGAGTGTAAAGCGGATGCACATCAATGCGATTGCTACAACAAGCACGCTGACTAGAAGAATCACTCCTATCATCATCCCGTCTGAAATCGCGTTAAGTGTTTTGAAGAGAGAATATGTAATCGCTGGCCCGTTCGCTTCGAGTCCAGAAGAGGCATAAGCCGTTTCGAATTCACTGGTCTTAGACAAATCCTTGAGTCTAAACTCGATCAAATACTCAACGTTCCCTGCATGTTTTAACTCTTCATAATCATGCTTGCTGACCAGCATCCGCTTCGAAGAAGCTAACGAGGAATTCATTTGCGAATCTCGAAGCATGCCCGCAACCGTGAACTCCTTCCCGCTTATGTTCGCCTTGTCGCCAACCTTCGTGATTCCGTCCTTGATGTAGCTGATCGGAACGTACAGTTCTCCATCGGATGCTTGGATAGGACTGCCGTCAAGATTCAAGAGGAAGTCGAACTTCTCGCTCTGGACAGTAAGACCATTATCCTGCACACTATTAGCAAGTGAACCATTGCCAAAGCGGAATTGCGAGCCGTCCATATTCAAAAACTCAAGCACCTGAAAGTCTTCAACATTCGCATC
>NZ_JMDX01000060.1:0-28162 GCF_000935845.1 Paenibacillus sp. E194 | reverse complement strand
CAATGTAGTTACATGCTGAGTTCCCCATTGAGCCGTAGAAGGCATTGTGCTTGCGAATCGGCCCTGTAAATCGAAGTAAGTTCTGCATAAAAGCATAGGGTCGCAGTACGGTATGCAAAATACCTGAATGGTTGAGCAAGGTTTCAATTTCCAGATGCCATCTGGCAATCTCCACTGGAGCAAGAGCGTTATACAGCGGGCTAGAAATCTTTACAATATGCTCAATACCAGCTTCGATAGCCGTTCGGATGACAGAGCTCTCTAATTCCACTTGTCTCGGACTATTTGACATAGACAGAAAAAGTTGGCTCGCCTCTTGGAATGCAGAGCGCAATGTTGCTGCGTCGGATGCATCTGCCTGTGCAATTTCCACATGCTTATAGTCGCCCGCGCCCAATTGAATCCGGAGTTTGTCAGGCTCTCTACTGATTGCCCTCACGGGTACATTTGCTTGAATCAGTCTGCTTAGCAGCTCTCTGCCGATTGTTCCTGTTGCCCCGATTACTACGATCATCTCTTACACGCTCCTGTTCGATATATGTTTGCGTACTGACCTATACCAGTGGCATGCTGTAGTTGTGCTTGCTATCGAGACAGATATGGGAAAATCTACCATTATCCGATCTATCCATGCAAGCTCTTGTGAAAATGCGTATCTCGACAACTCCGTAACTACACAAGCTGTCAGCAAACCTATTGCTAATCCTAAAATGGCGAAAATCGTTCCAATGACAAGAAGAGGCGACCTGTTCAACCATTGTGCATATAATCCCCAATCATGTAACCAACGACCAATGATCCAAGCAGTTACGGCAGAAGTTCCCCCTATCGAAGTAAAGGCAGCAATGAACAGGATCGGATCTTCCGATCACCACTCCTCCAATCCCCGCCATCAATGCTGGCGCAGCATAAGCTATGATGATGTCGCGCCAGAGAACAGAAGGCTTATTCATCGCGTTACATCCATTCTTGGTCTTGCTTGCATCATCTGATCTGTTCAATGTTAGTCCTCACCCTTTCTGTTACAAAAGTTGCTCACTCCTACACCCATATAGTTAGGTTCCTAACTATATGGGTGTAAAGGAAGGCTAGTCAAGACTAGCCCCATTCACGCTCCCCCACTGTGCCTGTTTAGACGATAGATTCCGCGGTAAGTGCTGAAATTCCTTCGGTAACCCTTCCGAGTAGGTCGAGAAACACGGTGCGCTCTTCAGCAGTAAGCAGTCCTACCATGGCTTCCAGCCTTGCAAAATGTTCCGGTGCCATCTCACGGAGCTTATTAGCTCCTTGATCTGTGAGAACAACTGACTTTTGCCTACCGTCTGATGCACTAGCACGCCGAGTGACGAGACCATCGCGTTCCAAGGTATCGATTAAGCCCGTGACAGTCGCACGAGTCACACCGAGATTATTGGCTAATTGCGATGGTAGCTCCTCTCCCCCATTGTCCTCCAAATCGGCTAACAAGCGATAGCGACCTGTTGATAGTCCGAATCTGGCGAAATGAACTTCTGCCGCATGTCCTAGCTTCGCACCAGCCTCCATTAACCGAGCAGCAACAAGTATGGCTTGTGCGTCGACGTCGAGGTTGTAGCGATCAATCTGCCGTTTGGATTGAATGAGTGTAGGTGCGGTTTCATTGGTATTAGAAAATAATGGTTGATTGGTCATGTATATAGTATGGCTCCTAACTATATTGTTGTCAACTCTTTATTATTATAGAGCCGATTCGCCTACGTGTAGATGCTTCTGCAAATGAGGGATCGGCTCTCAGCCTAGAATTAAATTTGTGAGCAAACATCCACAATTAGAGTCGTACAAGCTTATCTGGGTTGCGTACGAAATAGATATTGCGAATGGCAGCCCCCTCCAAATGAAGCAGGATAACGGTATCGGGTCGTCCATCGGTATGAACGATCACTCCCGCTTGCCCATTAATAGAGGTAGTTTCATAATGCAACAGGTTCTCTTGTTGGACAGTCTTCTTCATAAGTCCGATGAGGAATTGTGCGACTCGTTCTGGCGTTGTAATTGGACGTGCAGCAGCCGACGCCTTGCCGCCTCCATCAGACAGAACAACGATATCTTCGTGCAGCAGAGACACGACGGCATCCACGCTATTCGACCTCAGTGCTTGCAATAATCGCTTTACCCATTCCTCACTTGCCAGCTCATGAGATATAGGCTCCTCCTCAATCCCCATCTTATTGCGGGCTCGGCTTAACAACTTGCGGCAATTCGCCTCATTTTTATTCACAATTTGTGCAATTGCGGGATAGTCGAACCCGAGCGCTTCACGCAAGATGAAGATCGTGCGTTCCACAGGCGCTAATCGTTCAAGCAGCACAAGCATCGCGTAGGATAGCAAATCAGAACGTACAATTGAACTCATCGGATCCTCGTAGGTTGTCGCAACAGGCTCTGGCAGCCAAGTACCGAAATATTGCTCTCGTCGGCGCTGAGCCGATTTTAGCAAATCATAGCACTGATTCGTAACCATTTTGCACAAATATGCCTTCGGTTGTTCAAGCTCATTTCCGTTCAACTTATGGATTTTGACGAATACCTCTTGCACAACATCTTCTGCGTCAACAGTTGAACCAGTCAACTGATAGGCAAGTGTGAACAGCAGTGCTTTATATTGATGATAAAGTTCTGTCGTATCCATATTGTCCTTCTCCCTTGTAATCACAATTGATGCCATTATTTTATCAAACTAGCAGAATCCCAGGTGAACTTTCGTATCTTCCATCCGAGCTTGCCTGTCAGTACGAAATCTATTCCCCATTGCCGGCACCACACCAATCCACGTTCTGGACCTAGGCCAATACAAAATAACTCCATATAAGACTGGTGTAATGGCGCAGGACGATGGGCAATGTCTGCTGCTATGATTTTGGCTAGCCGATTTGCTTGTGGAATAGCTTCCTTGCATGTCATACGATCTGGACTACCATTTTTCGGATCAACGATATGCGCACAATCCCCGATACTATATACACCTGGGAAACCAGGAACCCGATAGCTTGCATCTACGATGACTTTCCCATCATCAGTTACGGGTAAACCAAGTGAACGAAGGACTGGATTAGGCTGAAGGCCCAGTGTCCAAATACATACGCCAACTGGCAGCGGATCGCGGCCAACAAAGTGCAGCATTCCATCCCTCACATGACTTGCTCGACTGTGGTGAATTACAGCAACACCTAACTCGTTCAGTGCAGCTTCCAACTTGGCAGCTACCTTCAAGGGGCCTTCGGTGAATAACCGCTCCTGCGCATTTATTAAAGAAACTCGAACGTCATTCGCAGCTAATCCGAGCTCAATAGCCTCCATCCGCATTGCGTAAGCTAATTCGGCAGAAGTCTCAATGCCACTAATTCCTGCTCCTACTACAGCAACCGACATGAGACGCTTGCGTTCGAGCTGATCTTGTATTCCTGCCGCCTTCTGCATATTGCTTCGCCATTGCTGTTGGATCTGCAATGCTGCATGTTCATGAGTAAGCGCAATTCCTCCTTGTTCTTCAGCCGGTTTACGAATAGTACTCCCAAGAGCAACAATGAGAAAGTCATATGAGATACGATGTAATTGGCCATCCCGGCCTTCGTATACTACTTGCTTGTTGGCTCCTATGGAAGTAACACTCCCTTGAATGAATGTAACTCTGCTAGGCAATACATCCGACCATGGAACCGTAATGGCCGAGTCTGTGGCAGCAGGCTTAAACAGGAGTACTTTACGCAAATGATGTGCTTGCTGGTCAATAAGAAAAATATGAAGGGAGGAGTCTTTCATGCCCTTCATACTACTTGACATCGCGTGTGCAGCATTCAATCCGGCGTAGCCGCCTCCAATAATGATGCATGTCTGTTCTCTCATGTGCTTCTCTCCTTAAGATCGATTTGCACATAGAACGACATAGCACAGCTGTTTGTGACAGAAGAAAATGGAATTGTTTCTATTAAAAATTGGGCTATAGCCGTGAGCAATATGGGGATTCGCGGATAGACTGATGCTGAGATGACTGATATTTACAAGGAGGCACGCACTTATGGATCCCAATTACTATCATCAAGTGAGCTGGAATTGTGTAAACAATGGTACACAGGGGGCTCCCCTAACTCGCTTTCATTCAGCAAACTTCTACTTGCGGTATCTTATAATGATAAGGAAAGCTGCGCATATCCAATAGAAAAGTGCACTTAGAACAATTAATGTTAGTTGCCCTTCCTTAATAAAGGCCGATATGAGGACAAACATGATACAAGAAAACAATATCAGACCCCATCCTACCCATTTAATTGTGAATAAGGTTACGTTAGTATTCCGAAGCGCATGCAAATTCCAAAGAACAGCTACCGTTTCCATAAGAAGAATTCCAATCGCGGCGCCTCTGTACCCAAACCCTGGAATTGCAACAATAACGTATTGGAGCAAGACGGATAGGCCGATTCCCAGTGCAAGTCCCGTTAATGGAATCCGTTTGCGATCTTGGGCCCACAGGATACTCGTGGTAAGTTCACGCAACCCAACAATAAGAGGGATTGCAGAGAGGTATCGAATAGGCTCAGCTGCAGCTTCCACGCCAAATAGGAGTATTGCCGCTTCCTTCGCATACAGAAAAATAAAAAGTCCGCTAATGATTCCCCATGTCCATACAAATCGGAGAATTCGTTCGATATCTCGCCCGCTCTCCATGCCTGCTTCGTGCTTCGCTGCTATCTTCATCGTTACCGTATAAGAGACAGAGGCCGTTATCATCGTAGGCATATAGACGATGACAGCAGCCATTCCTGTAATAATGCCATACATCGCGATTGAATCTGATATGGAATACCCTGCAGCCTGCAATCTGTTTGGAATAAGGATGGAGTCAATGAAGTCTGAAAGTGGTACAAGCATTCGCGTGCAACCGATAACGAAGGAGGATCTTAGAAAAAGGCCTAACCCTTCTTTGCTTAATGGGGAAAATGTGATCATTATCGCCGCACGCCGTGTGGAAGATGCATATATCGTCAAAAACAAAAATGCAGCAATAGCTGCAATCGTCGTGCCATACAACCCGTAGCCTATGGCTCGACCTACACCTTGAGCAGCGTACAGGCTTACGAAAGTAATCAGTACCGTAATCCGCACTGCTTGCTCCGTTAATTCGGACAAGGAAATCGCATCGTAGCTGCGGATTCCCTGCATATAACCGCGTGCTAATTGGAGAAGTGGTACAGCGATTAATGCCGGAGCTAGGGCTCGCAGCGCCCATGCAAGTTCAACATCTCCAATTAGCACAGCAATGTTGTTCGCATAGTATTGTGTCCAAAATGCGAGTCCCATCCCAATTAATGCAGTATAAACGGATAAAAGCTGGAATACCCTCCAACCTCGATCAGTCTGCTTCGCTGTGAATAAGGCGAGCGTAGTAGGCAACCCTCCGGAAATGACCATCAAGGCCATGCCAAAGAAGGAATAGGCAATCTGGTATAACCCAATGCCTTCTGCACCGAGCATTCTTGTTATGGCTACTCTGCCTGCAAGGCCTATTCCTTTACCAATGACGAGAACTGCACTTCGAAGTGCAGCTTGCTTTACGAGTGATGACAACAACATTCGTTCACCTTCCGCCCACTCCTTCTTGTCCTCATCATTGTATGATCGGAGTGGACGAGGTATGTGCCGAAGTGCTGAGCAGTTCTGCCAAGTTAATCACGGATATGGATGAGCCAGTACATCGTATATTTATCCCAGCCTAGATCAAAAGGCACTCGGTAACGATCGGCAGTGTGTGAATTCACGAGTGGGTAACCTTGAGCATCAAAGCCAACTACAATCGAAAAATGATCGATATCGCCATTAAGCTCGTACCCAATCAGGTCTCCCGCCTTAAGACCAGCCCAAACGCCGTTTGGATGCTGATTGCTGGACTGGACAATTCCAGTGTAGCTTCCTTTTTTGATGACTTTGCCGTACCCGCTGTATAGGAGAAAGTTTTTGAAAGCATCGGTCTGTACCCATGCTTTACTGCCTCCTGAGCGATAGTGATGCCATCCACCTTTCATGCGCAACCCGCCGCCTTCTTGATCGCCAATACATTGGGAAGCAAAATTCGTACAGTCCCCTCCTTGGCCTGTATAATCCCGATATCTGGGGTTGTAGCGATGATTGTTACCAGCCCCCCAAGCTATTCCTGCGTATTTATTCGCATAATCAATTGCCTTATCACGATTGTAGCGAGTTGAAGTTGAATGTAGGCCCGATGCTTGGTTTGTATTGGCATTAACCTGATTAGACGCTGAATTGCGCGGTAACTCAGTTAACTTCGGGATTAGATCAGGATTCTCTTCCAGTGGATCTAAGTACCATTCTCGTAGTACCTTCCACGATCCATTCTTCCTTATTAGGGTAAGCGCATGCCGCGTACCTATCCCGAAGAGCTCTACTTGACTTGACGGTTGATTGTAAGTATATCCGAGACGTAATGAATCTACAGCAGAGACAAATACCTGATCATTACGTTTATTCGCCCGAATTACTCTTGGACTGCTAGCAGCATCCGCCAATTGTAGTTGCCTGTGCTTCATCCACGTTTGTACATATTGTGCACGCATCTGTTCATGCTTCATCGCCCTCATGCTTGATGCGCGTTCAGGCATATAAAAATCGCGGAGCAGCCCATCTTCCTGACGAAGTAGATATTTGGCGCGATTCGCAAATAATTGCTGAATAAATGTTGTAAGCTCATTATCTACTGTTTGCTTATCTGCGGAGAATGCGTATTGCGGTATGGAGGATACAGCAACACAAGCGATAACGAATATAGGGATAACTAACCATCTATACATGTTAACGACAAATCCCCCCTCTTTTCCTTTTGTCACTTTGAGCACATAAACATAGCACCCTGCTCATGAAATACATAAATACAGTGCCCTTTTACTATGCCCTGCATCGAATAACTGATTCTGCTAAAAAATAATAAGCATGGTTTGTACGTTTTCGATGAACAATGATAAGCAAGGATATCATTGAAGCAAGCAAGAAAGCAGGTGCTGATGTGAAAGATGTGAATAAACGCTTATCATGCCGGGTTGCCCTTAGCCTAATGATGGCATTCCTTTGCCTGCCGTTATTCCCTGTTGACGTACAATCCTTACCTGATCAGCAGCATGGAGAAAAAACGGCAATGATCATTATTGACGATTTCGGGAATAACGCCAAGGGCACTACAGAAATTATGGAGCTGCCCTATAAAGTAACTGTTGCTGTTATGCCCTTCATGCCAAGTACAGAAAGAGATGCGAAGCGTGCGCATGCTGCAGGTCATGATGTAATCGTTCATATGCCGATGGAAGCATTGTCAGGCAAGAAACATTGGCTTGGGCCTGGAGCAATAACAACGGATCTGAGTGATGTTGAAATTCAGAAACGGGTACATGCAGCTATCGATAATGTCCCACACGCAATAGGCATGAACAATCATATGGGTTCTAAGGCTACAGTTGATGAGCGTGTTATGCGAAATGTGTTGAAAGTGTGCAAAGAACGTGGGCTTTTCTTCGTGGACAGCCATACTAATTTTCGCAGCATTGTTGGCAAAATCGCAAGCGAGGTGCAGGTTCCCAGCCTAGAGAATCACATCTTCCTGGATGATGTACATACGAAGGCGGCTGTTCATAAGCAGTTCATGCTAATGCGCGAGCATTTCCGCCGTCATGATGTATGTATTGCAATTGGGCATGTCGGTGCTGGCGGGAGAATTACAGCTGAGGTTCTAAAAGATCAGATGGTTAAAATGAACCAAGAAAATATCCAGTTCAAAAAAGTAGCCTCTGTATTAAAGAGTATTGCACCGCATTAAAGACTATTGAACTGTGCAAATTAACATGGTTATTATCCCAAGAATAGGACGATGTCCAACATGCAGAATAGAAGAAGAGGATGTCCGAATGGACATCCTCTTCTTCTTTAGCTCGTAAACTTAACCAATAATGCTGTGAATAAACATTTCCAACGTTGTTGTATCAGTAATGTTCTGATTGCAGGTATGGCTGTTCACGCACATATAATTACCAATAGCCTTGTAATAATCAGGCGTAGCATTCGCTGGTTTGGTTTTCGTTTCTGCTGTAAATAAGGCCACTTCTTCCTGTCGATTGCATAGGAAGCACGTACCCTTCTTCTTTGCTTGGGTAAATTTCCCCTCAATACCAACAAGTCGTCCGTCTAACTGATGGATCAGATACATGCGATTCGTTCCAATGTCCGTCCATCCAAGATACGTCGTATGGCGGAGATCCAGTCCCTCCATATTCGGAAGCTTCAGTTTCTTACTCTTTGGATAGAGCTTCTTCAGCTGCTTGTCAGTTACCTGTTCGAACTCAATCAGGTAAGGTTCCAGAGAAAGCAGGAATTGAGAGAATTCTTCCGTTTTGTCGAGTGTTGTAATCCGCTCAAGCAGACGAAGCTGCTGCTCTTCTGCCATCTGGAATGCCTCTGTAATCTTGGTGAACGCACTGTATCGTACTGTATCAACAATCTTGGGATCCGCTACTGTCTGACAAGTATGTTGAAGCAAAGTCGCTTGCTTTTTAATCAAATTATATTGGTGGTTTCTAATAAATGGTGTTGTCATGCTTTACAGCTCCTTATTTTGAATAGTTGAAGAAATAAGGTGCAAAGCCCATTATTAGAAACGATATAAGCGATCTTGGGCGACAATCATTCCTTCGTATTGTCCAGCCCCATGCAAAGTATCGCCCCTAAATCAGGCTTTGCATGAGTCGTTGCTGATTCTGGCAAAGTTTTTTGCCATCCCTTGCCACCTCCCCTGTTACTTAATAGTATAAAGAAAACCGATAGTTGTTGCAACTCATCTCTTTCCGTCGAACAAAAAACAGGTAGCGCTACAGCATGGGCTCCCCATATCTCACAAGTACATGCCACAGCAATTTCAACTCCTGAAGTACTTCCTTATCGCTGCCACGATCCATCCATTTAGACGGGTCGCTCCTTAATTCCATGACAGCATCGCCTATCACGCTGGCATCTACCCTGCCCTCACGAGCAATGCGCATTGCTAATGATGGCATTGCCGATCCTCTAAAGTCACTAGGCACCTCATGTGCCAACAACGAGAATCCCCTATGCCAGTAAAGCGCAATTGCATACTTACGGCATATTTCCTCCAGTGTCCTGCCGATGTGGGTATGTATGAAGGAGGGATCAGCGACTAGAATATCAACGTCATCCTGTAGTGAAAGGTCGCCATGAATTTGCGCTTCAATATATTCATCCAGATTGCGACTCGGTTCTCTGCAGGAAGGATTGGGAAATGAACATGCCAGCCTGCATCGTAATTGATTAATTAGTTTGCTTGGACTAAGATTTTTGTCCCCAATGGCACAGTTATTGCGATATGCATCTGTTAAGAGAGCCGCCAATATATCATCAAGCTCGTCATAGGTTCCCATTTCCAACGGATCTAGATGGGAATCCATATATGTGAAGGTACACCGCGTTGATACTTTGGGTGACAAGAGGAAATAACACGAGCCGAATCGAGGAGCGGGCCCGTCAGAATGAAGCATAAGGTTAAGCGCCCCATATTTGGGACGCTCGCTATTGCTCGTGCCTTCGCACTGATAGGCGCCGCCAAACAACTTTTTCTCCCAAAGATCGCGTTCACCTCCAGGATAAGCAGATACACTTCCATTGGATAGAAGCGTTTCAAATTGGCTTTTGTACAATCCTTGTTCCAAAAGAGCTTCAGCAACACTTTTCATGTTCAGGTCAGGTCTGTCCGGGTGGAAGTGTAGGGCAACTCTAGCATATGACTTTATCATTCATACAGCTTGGTCATATTCGGATTGTGAAATGGCGGAACCTTGTAATATGCCCGCTATCGTATGCTGTGCATTTATTTTTCGGCCTCTCGCATAGGTAGTCACAAAATGCAGCGCGGCTCGCTGCGAATTCGATAATTCTGCAGCCATTCGCTCCCCTCCTTATTAAGTTCCATATCATCATGTCACAATACTAATTAATCCTATTACCTGGCACATGAAATGCATCAAGTAAAGTCCTATATTCTCTGCAACTTCAACCTGTGGATAAAATCCTGTTGTTTAATCCAAATTATCATTAACTACGTTAAGGGGAAATTAGACCATATGAAACTAAAAATGCTGATCTTATTCGTATGGAGTATGTTAGATCCGATATATTTTTCGTTAACCCGACTGACCTTTCCTGAGCAATCACGTTCGAATATCTTCAGGGTAAGATTACTCCGGTATCGAGGCAGTACAATCATACTGTCTGACGGGACACGCATCGAACATAGCGATCTATTGGTAAAAATACATCTTCATAATGTTCGTTTGCTTACGGAAATTTTTTATATGGAGAATGGTGTAAAGAAGGGGCGAATTATTTATCGCACGGTAGAGCAGTCCTTGCCTGGGGTGTGTCGGCACATTCAAGCCCATCCAAAATTCCGTGAAATTAAGGCCATTATCGGTATTACGATGCTGCATCGAGGATGCACGCATTTGGGATTCGATATCATACAGATCCATAATCCGTTATATCGTGCTTTTAAATGGATCGGCCAAATGCCTATTCATTTTTTGTCTGTATCCAATCCGCTTAGAACCTGTACAAAGCAAAATCCTAGATTTTTACTGATGTCTACAGACTTGTTAATGGATAAATACGGAAGTGCATGACAATAAAGAAAGGGAGAGTTTTGGAAATTTATATTATTTTGGAGACGAGATAACATAATATGATGAAATGTCATATGACATTTCGTCACTATGCCGGATGACAAATGAACGAGTATATTCACCTTGAGCCATCTGTTAGGTGTGCTACACATTGGAGTAAAGGGTGATTGTATTTGCTCAAGAACAGTGTCATCATGTTGATTGTGATCGTTCTATCGGGAATGTTGGCTCGGCCTGCCTTTTCCTTAATAGAACCACCAAATCCAAGTAATAAGAATCGTTTAATTGTGCAGGACGTCACCATAGTGGATGTGAAGACAGGCAAGCTTAAACCAAATCAGTCGGTAGTCATTCAGGGCAACCAAATTACAGCAATAGCTGATACGACTGACGTTGATGTTCCTGACGATGCCCATGTGATCAAAGCTAATGGGAAATATCTTATCCCTGGTTTATGGGATATGCACGTACACATGGAAAATTACATGGATCGTGCAGTCCCTCACTTGTTAGCAAACGGAGTGACAGGTGTTAGGGAGATGGGCTCCAGCCTCCACCATGTTCAAGAGACGCGCAGCATTAATAATCAGGAAAAGTTGACTCCGCGCATTGTACAATCCGGTAAAGTTATTAATCAATTTCCAAATAATGAGGTTCCTTCGCATCACTATAATTTAAAAAATGAAGCAGCGGTTCGCAAAGCTGTACAACAGTTGAAAACATATCAGGTCGATCAAATTAAAATGTACTCCCAGATGCCTAAAGACCTGTATGCTGTGGCTATGGAGGAAGCGAAGAAGCTACAGCTTCCGGTTAGTGGCCATTTACCATTTACTGTACGCGCAGATGAAGCTTCTAACGACGGTATGAGAAGCTTCGAGCATTTGCATGGGATGCATATTGCTACAGCATCAAAGAAATCAGGTATTTTCAACAGTCTTGTTAAAGATACAGAAGCGGGTATTATTAGTAAAGATCTGTTGTTGTATGTCGAATACGAAAATAAAGCTGCAAAGCATTATGATGCTAATGAAGCCGGAAAGCTATTTGAGATCTTTAAACGGAACGAAACTTGGCAGGTTCCTACACTTGTAACGATGACAAGCTTAAATAAGCAGGTACCTGATGAAAGAGTGCGTTTTTTAGAACCTGCTGTTCAGAAGGAATGGGCAGCATTCATTGAAAATTGGCACAAAGATAAAAGAGGGGCTGCTATCAATCAGGAGCTGGAACAGAACAATTTGCAATTAGTTCGCAAAATGAATGAAGCTGGGGTACCGATTATGGCTGGCACTGATTCTACTTACTTGATACCAAATCTATATTACGGCTTTAGCCTGCATGAAGAACTTCAACTCCTAGTCAAAGCGGGAATAAATCCCCTGCAAGCCCTTCAGGCTGCCACGATTAATCCGGCTCGCTATTTGGAAAATGAGGATAAGCAAGGCACGGTAGAGGTAGGAAAGCTAGCCGATCTCGTCCTGCTAGACGCGAACCCGCTCGCAGATATCCGCAACACAACCCTAATCCATGCGGTCATCATGAATGGGCATCTAATCGATCGGACAGAGATACTCAAAAAGCTAAAAACATACCCGATTATTAAGGAGTTCTCTCGCAAGCAGAAGTAAACTGTGGTAAGAGATACGTGTCCGTACAACTATCGCTATGTTCAACTCGTAGAGCCTGAACCTACAAGGATTAGGCTCTACGAGTTGTTTTTTGTGGATTAATTACCAAAACAATTTACACTTAAGTTAACGATCAGATCGGTGCTCGCTCCGATCAAGCCCCAACAAGATATCCCGTTCATGACGGATACTGGCGATCTGGTTGTAAATTTCCTCACCGTCACTATAGATCCATTCGGATTGTACTTTTACATGATTTAATCCCGGAGCATTTGTTCCTGGATCCCAGAACACGGTGGGGTATTTCCGTTTTCTCATCATCCTCCCGGATACTTCGGTTCCAGCTTCACATGAAGGACGTGCACGCCGTTTTCACTGCTTTCCTTCTGTTCTACTACATATCCTTCGCCATCGACGCGTACCTTCCATCCGAGAAGCGAAGTAATTTCCATTACGTCACGCAGCGATTTGTCCTTAAAGTCCGGAAGTAGCAGCTTCTCAGGGTCATCCGTAAGCAAATATATGCGCTGTCTGACAGCCATCGGATCACCCGGCTTTGGATATTGGCGTTTCACTGTATCTCCTGCGCCAATCGTATCGAATACCATACCTTGTTCTGCAAGCTGCTGCTTGGCATCGCGCACCTTCATGTTTTGCATATCGGGTGCCGGTACGGTCGGCCGCGAGCCGAGCTTGTTACCACTAGACTTCGGATTCGACTGCAAAGAGGAGGGTACCCCCATGTAGTGCAGGGATTGGGATACAATATCCTTAAACATATAAGGAGCGACGAAACCGCCGCCTTGGTAAAAATCTTTCGGATCATCGACCACGACGAGCAGAACGATCCGCGGATTTTCTACGGGTGCGAAGCCGATAAACGATACGACCGCGCGGTCTTGATTATAACCCCCGTTAATAACCTTGATCGCGGTACCTGTCTTGCCTGCGACGCGATATCCTTCGATATAGGCATGTCTACCTGTACCGATCTCTTGATCGGCAACCACCTGCTCTAAATATTCACTTACTTGTTTGGCTACATTTTGATCGATAACCTCGCGCACGATTTCCGGCTTGCGCTCCGACACCTCACCGCTAACGGTATCTTCGATTTTACGAATAAGATGCGGCTTCATCAGATTACCGCCATTCGCCACTGCCGACACGGCCATAACCTGCTGGATCGGCGTCACCAGCACCTGCCCGTGACCGTATGAAGCAGCGGCCACGTCTGCCGCATATTCAAAGCGAATCAGTCCGCTGTTCTCACCAAGCATTTCTATCTCGGTCTTCTTGCCGAAGCCGAATTTCTCGATGTACGATTTCAATTTCTCTTCCTTCAATTTCTCGTAGCCTAGCTTGACGAATGCCACGTTGCTGGATCGCTTCAAACCCTCTAAATAAGTGATCGTTCCCCATGTCTGATTCACGTCGCCAATGGGTACTCCGCCGGCTATGATTTTGCCAGACACGAATTTGTCATCCGGATTGAAGATGCCCTCCTGTACGGCTGCCGACAGCGTCACGATTTTGAACGTCGACCCAGGCTCATAACGCGATTGGACTGCATGGTTATAAAAAGCGGATAGATCCTTGGCTTTCCAATATGAATTCGGATCAAAATCCGGCATATTGGACAGTCCCAGGATGTCGCCCGTTTTCGGATCAGCCGCGATGACTGTCATGCTTTTGGGCGTATATTTGTTATACACCTCGCGCATCGAATTCACGATATATTGCTGGATCGTGCTATCTATCGTCAAGTAGATGTTGCTGCCGTCCCGGGAAGGCTGAAATACTTCCGATGCTGTCGGAAGCTTATTTCCTAACCGATCCTTCTCATATTGTAGGAAACCGACAGTGCCTCGAAGCTGTTCATCGTACATTTTCTCAATCCCGCCGATGGGATTGTTCTGCTTATCCATATATCCAAGAACGTGTGAGGCCAGCGCATTCTTCGCATAGAACCGCTTGACCTCGGGCAGCAGGTAAAGACCGACGTCGCGCAATTTCGTCATATCTTTTAATTCCTCGATAAATTCGCGCAATTTCTTGGCTGTTTCGTCGTCCAACTTCCATCCTTCATTGCGCACCTCGACCTGAGGATAATATTCGTCTTTGCCGTCCTTTGTTCTCATTTTTCGTGTAAGCTCAAAGAGTTCATTCTCAGGCTTTTTCAGTACGGCATGCAACTTGTCTACGATGATGCGCTCCATATCAATCCGTTTCTCGATCAGATCCCCCTTCTTGCGGAGCTCCTGAATCACCTTGGGGCTTATCGCTACGGTATAAGTACGGGCATCCATGGCCAATACGTCGCCATTCTGATCATAGATCGTTCCCCTGATAGGAGTCAGCTCCTTCCTCACGGACCACGAATCTCTCGCTTGCTCCATCCAGAACGATTGATTGATAACCTGATACCAGAACAGCCGAACGAAAATGACCCCGAAAAAGATTGTAAAGATGGCTCCAATCAATAATGTGCGCAACTTTATTCGCTTGATCACCTTATCCCTCTTTCTAAAAGTAATTGCCATGATTATATAAACGTGGTACGTTTACGAGTTAGCAAGCGCAGCTCGGGCTTTCTATCAAATTAGATGCTTCAAAGCAGGAAACAGTTTCATTTTCTTTATGAAATTGTGCGCTGTGATGAAATATATTGGGTTAATGCTCACTGATACGCTATTATCTTGTATAGCATCAATTTCGCTATTAAACTTACAAAAAGCAGGTGTTTACCATGTCTGAGGTAGTAATCGATCCGAAAATATGTCCCTTGTGCGGCAATGAGAACCACTGCGCATACCAGGCAGGCCGCCCCCATCAGGAATGCTGGTGTATGAATCTATCGGTGCCGCAAGCGCTTCTGGAGAAAATCCCATCAGAATTTCGCAGGAAAGCTTGTGTCTGCGAGCAATGTGTCCGCACATTCCTCCGGTCTGAGAAGGAATGAGTGACATCAACCTTACGAGTAAAATTTGAACAAATATGCATACTACTGATGTCTGGAACACAGTGGAACGCACATGTTGCCTTCCCATCATTGACAGGGTCTGGAGGTAGTATGCTATGGATTTCTCATTCATTGGGGAAGCAGTCATTGTTCTCAGCTTTGGCTATTGTCTGCTTCGCGTTCTCGGTAAAAAAACGGTCGGAGAAATGACAGGCGTTGAGATCATTACGCTGCTCGCGATGGCCTCCATGATAGGACATGCTGTCAAAGGGGATGGTCTATTGCGAACATTGATAACCTTATGCGTCTTTGTCACTCTTCTCCTCACCATCCAATTCCTTGCCATTAAGTTCAATTGGGTCGAGAAGTGGTTCGTGGGGAGATCAACGGTAGTGATTGAGGATGGGGTTATTGTTGAGAAGAGTCTCAAAAAGCTGCGGCTAACTGTCGATCAGCTAGAAGCAAAATTAAGAACAAAGGGAATTACATCGTTGTCGGAAGTGAAAACGGCGACTATCGAGATGAGCGGTCATATCGGTTACGAGTTAGCACGACATGCTAAGCCTGTGACGATCGGAGAATTAGAAAGGATCATGAAAGCATGGAACAAGACTGTTCCGAAGCAGCCCCAGAAGGAAGAGAATTTATTCGACGAAGTTAAGCAGGATGGACACCGGAAAAAGATTGCTCCCCATTTGGAATGAAGCCCAACTGGATTTGTGCTATACGCAACCTACTATGTAAGGTACTCTCATACGACTGATGAAGATAACAAAAGGCCGCCCCATAGAGTCGACCTTTTTACAAGCTGTTTAATCGCTGATTGAGGTTGTATTGGCTTCAGTCTGTTCTAGTTTTGCTGCAGCTTTGTTTCTTCTTCTCTTGCGAATAATCAAATAGATAACCAAGATTGGAACAGCAATGAGGAAGATATACAGCGAGACGTGCTTAACCATTCCTTCCGCAGATCTGCCATACAAATAAAACAGCAGACCTACTGCATAGAACTTAACTGCTCTTCCGATTGCTGCATATCCGATAAGTCTCCATAGTGGGAAATTCATGCAGCCGGATAGAATCGTAAATACTTTGAACGGAATTGGAGTAAAAGAGCCAATAAGAATCGTAGTTTCTCCATTTTTCTTAAACATTTGATTGGCGCTGTCAATCCATGATTTTTTAAGGATTTTCTCCAAGACGGAGTGGCCTAACAGCTTACCGATCATGTAGCCTACTGGAGTACCGAGCAGACATGCAATATATCCTGCTGTTGCTAGCCATAAGGCATTTGATGGATCCAGTAAGCTTAATGGCACCTGCAAGAAGAAGGCTGGTACAGGAAAAATAACTGCATCTGCGAAAGAGTGGATGACTAGCCCCCATATCCCATAGTCCATTAGAAAATCAATGATGTTTTGAAACATAATCTACTCCTATCCGGAAAAATTCTTTCTATAAATTGATTGGTAAATCTCATTTTACCTTATTTCGTGTTGCGAATGATTACACTTTGGTAATGTTGACATTTGCTGTTTGGAAGCCAACTGTTATAGAAATGTACTCATTCACGCTCTCTGGTATAGACGTTTTTTTGTTGCCGCGTCCCTTCACACGAAATGGTGGAATATGCTACCAATACAATATTCGTTTCATTGGCCAATGCGCTAGGTAATATCCCCTACTGTTGTTAGTACGGGGCTAAAGTCCTAATCGTTTCAAGTAAAATAAGCATACTGATTTTTCATACAACTTGACAATGTTATTTTTATTCCAACCGTCAGTAAATTCTCGCCTTCCTCTCATTCCAAAGGTTTGCAATGACAATTATCTCTACTACGTTTATATGTCTTTTTCTATTTTAACATGTCACTCAAGAATTTTGGCAGAAAATGATGAAGACCGCTCCGTGGGCGTGAGCGGTCTTTCAATTGTGTTTATAGGTAATAATTGCTTAAAAAATGTCATTGATGCCTTTCCAAAGGGGAAAACAAAGTGTGATTTTCATTACGCATTGTTATTGTTTTAGATATTATTCGAAAAAGTGAACCAAATTCTCCTATGTTGTGTTTATATCACAGAAGCTGGCACAAAGGGATCCCAATCGATAGCGTCCAGTCTTCACATAATATAAAACTTGCATAAATGAGAGGAGTAATATTCACATGAAATACGCAAAGAAGGCAGCCGTTGTCGCAACGGGTATCGCGTTGTTGTTTGGCACTGCAAATATGACGGAGGCTTTCGCAACCGAAACAACCAATAACTCCGCGCAGGAAATGACAACGAAAACGCAGGTGGTTGATAAGGAAGCTGTTGAAGCGGCAAAAAGCTGAACTCTCCCAAAAACTGCAGGAAAAGAATACAGGAGACACATATCTGTTATATGTAAGCAATCCAAGTCTCAATGGCGGCTCCACATTCTTGTATTACCTGGATATGTTCAAATTCACAAATTATGATGATTATTTGAACCAAGCAGCCAAACTGGAGGGTCCAGTGCTGCAAAAGCCGGATGGCCTGCCTGAAGGTTATAAATTTGAAAAAGGAAACATCCAAGCCCCAATTGCAAAACATCTTAAGGAATTTCAACAAGAAGTGAAAGCGGAAGCTCAAGCTCAAGGAAAAGGCGTGTATTACAAAAAATTTGATTGGAACGAAATGGGCGAAATCAATCTTACATTCGTAAACGGAAAAGACAACTTAGAAATGCAAGTAACGCACAAACTTGGAAGAAATACGGCAAGCAGCGGATACCGGTTCATCAAATCAAATGAAGTTGATGCCGAACAAGGCAAGATGATCCCTGGCTTGATTCGAAACAAGCTGATATGGTCAGATCAGGATCATCTTTATAGCATCACAACCAATCCGGGCAACCCGCTCACCAAAGAAGATTTGATCAAGTTTGCAGAAACGGCTGTAAAGAAATAAGAAGGATTATCCTAGCCTGGTGACGTAAGCAGATATAAAAGCAGGCGACCCAAGGATAAATGCAGACAAACTTAACTCGGGTTCTGAAAAACGCCAGCCAGATCACATCATGGATCTGGCCGGCTTTTTTCGCATCCAATTGAAATGCATTGACTTCGTATATGTTATATGACACTACCCCAGCACGGTATATCTATATCGATAAATAGATCCCTGTACAAGAGGCTTCAGAGCTAACGATTTGCTCCGGTGTACCTGCCGCTATGACCTGACCTCCAGAGTTGCCTCCGCCTGGCCCCATATCAATGACCCAATCTGATGCCGCAATCGGATCGGTATTATGTTCGACCAAGATTACGGTATTTCCGGCATCTACAAGCTTATCCAATAAAATATATAGTTTGTGTACATCGAGCGGATGCAAGCCCGAAGACGGTTCGTCCAACAGATACAGGGTGTGACCGTTAGCAGGTGCACTCAGTTCCCTAGCAAGCTTTAAGCGCTGACCTTCCCCACCGGATAGCGTTGTTACAGATTGTCCCCATTGAAAATAGCCAATACCGACGTCACACAACAGCTTGAGCAGCTTCGCCATTTTTTTGTGATCCTTAAATAGAGATAAACTCTCTTCAATACTGAGCTCTAAGATATCAGCTATGGTGTAGTCGTCATACGTAACGGCCAGAACTTCCGGAATAAACCGCTTGCCATGACAAGTTGGACATTGCACACGCAGATGCGGGAGGAAGTGCATATCGACTTCAACAATTCCGAGTCCTTCGCACTGTTCACATCTTCCGCCAGGTGAATTGAAGGAAAAATATTTCTCGTTCAAGCCACGTGCCTTCGCTGCTGGAAGTGAGGCGAACACCTTGCGAAGCAAAGTATACAGATCCGTATAAGTTGCCACACTCGAGCGCTGCATTCGTGATATGGGAGATTGATCTACAGTAATGACGCTGTTAACTTTATTCAGCCCTATGACTTCCCGGCAGCCTTCAACTCGGCCTCCACCGTCGCTGGCATTTGCCAACAGATCGAATACGAGTGTCGACTTGCCAGAACCTGAAGCTCCAGATACCGAGATCAGACTGCCTAAGGGGAATGACACGGATATCTGCTTCAAGTTATGAAGGGTGGCCTCATGAATGGAGATGACATCCCCATTGCCTTGTCGGCATTTGGATTGGATACGTGATTGCGCTCTAACAATACGTCCTGTCACGGAAGAAGACTGTTCCATAAGTTGCTTGAGCGTACCTTGCCCAACAATCTCTCCTCCGAACCGACCTGCCCCCGGTCCGATATCAATAATGTGATCGGCCTGCTGCATTACACGTGTATCATGCTCTATCATCAGCACGGTATTGCCCATATCGCGCAATTCCTTCATGACCTCAATCAGACCATCTGTATCCTTCGGATGAAGGCCCGTTGTCGGCTCATCAAGGACATACAACACACCAGTTAACCCAGAGCCAAGGATCGATGCTAGCCGTAATCGTTGCGCTTCTCCTCCTGATAATGTGATCATCTGTCTGTCGAGCGATAAGTAGCCAAGTCCTACAAGAATGACGCGCTTTATTTTGCCAAGGAGTTCTTCGAGTACGGCAAGAAGGATCATATCGCCTTCCATACGAGACTTCGCATGAACGGCAAGCAACCAATCATTCAGCTCTTCTAACGAGCATCTCGCTAAGCTAGGCAGGGTACGTCCTTCGACGGTAACTGATCTGCTCTCGAACTTCAGACGATCTCCTCTGCAATCGGGACATGATTGAGTCGTAAAATAAGCCGCCTCGCTTGACTGCCCATCCCGCTCCTTGTACTTTTGCCACATTGCAGTTAGTACACCTTTAAATCTGCCTTTGCCAACTGTTTTGGGCGGTTCAATATGCGGGAAGTGACATGCAAATGCTTCGCTCTCCACCCCATGCTTCAATAATTCCCATTGTATAGGGCTGAAACTGTGCAGCGGCCCACTCATATCTAAGCCATAATGCTTCCCTGCCGCCTCAATAATGTTGGTTTGATAATCAGTTAGGGATTCGTACCAGAAGGTTACGGCGCCTTCACGAATCGTTTTCTCCTTGTTGAAAACAGCCTCAACTTGAATATCGACTATGATCCCTAAACCACTGCACGTGGAACACGCACCGCTTGGTGTATTGAAGGAGAAATCCGCCTTCGTCAGTGGCATGTATGGCTGTGAGCAGGCTGGACACTTCATTGACTCACCCGCAACTTCTACGGGAGAAGGAGATATGCTCTCTCCACAGAACTTACATGTCCTAACTCCCTTTTTCTCATAGACTGTCCGCAAATACGTGTACATATCCGTAATCGTCCCAACAGTTGATCGAGGATTGCGGTTCGTCACATGCTGTCCAATCGAGATAGACGGTGCAAGTCCAGTAATCGAATCGACATTAGGCTTGGCAATGGATTCAGCGGATATTCCACTAGACTCCACATACTGCCTCTGGCATTCCCGCTGCAGTATGTCCATAGCAAGTGTTGATTTACCCGAGCCGGAAGGACCCATAACCACGATAAGCTGATGCTTTGGAATGTCTAATGTCACATTTTTTAAATTATTTTCCCTTGCGCCTTGAATACGGATAGCGTCTTTCATGCAGCACCCTCCATCGTTCTAAAGTGACGGTGAAATACGAGTTACATGATCCACTTTACAACATTCATGCAAGTGCTAAAGTTTTATAAAAAAATGTGTTGATACACGCAGATTTATCGTGCAATACATTAGCACGGTGCTTTAAGGTTTTACTAGAAGATTTGATTTCATGGGAAACGAACTGATACAGTAAGGTCATTACTAGCTGAGGAGGAAAGACATGCAGTATTACAAACCTTTGGATATCGCAAGGGCACTTCATATCAGTACGAGTGCTCTTCGGCATTATGAATCATGGGGAGTGGTTCCTGCACCGGATCGCGATGTGAATGGATACAGGTTGTACACTGACGTACATCTTGCTTATTTTCGATGTCTTCGTGCGATGTTCCCTGGCTTTGGGGTGGGGCTAACTTGTACAGTTCTCAAACATATGCAGAAAGAAGAGGTGGACGAAGCCTTCTGGCTTGTCAATGAGGAACAGGCTAACTTGCATCAGGAGAAGGTTGTGGCGGATCAATTATTAACGGTATTGGAGCAGATTGACCTCCCGACTATAGGGAATAAGACCTTCAAGAGCCCAATGACCATCGGCGAAGCTGCTGAATATACAGGGGTTGCCGCGTCCGCCATCCGGCATTGGGAGAAGGAAGGGTTAATCATCCCGGAACGCAATCCCGAGAACGGGTATCGGATGTTCAACGCGCTGCATATCCGCAAAATATTGCTGCTTCGCACCTTGCGCAGTACGTTATATTTTCTCAAAAGCATGAAAGAAATTGTAGATGCTCTTGACCATCACAGCATCGAGCAGGCCAAGAAAGTGACGGAGAATGCTATCCGCAGCCTCCATGATCGAAATCGACAGCAATTCCGAGGAGTACATGAACTTGTTAAACTGTGCAAGGTGCTGCAGCTGATGTAACAGTTATCGTAAAGTGACTGCAACTAAGTTGTCGCTTCTGCTGTATTCGTGTATACGTTACTGTACCTTTTTCACCATATGTTCATAATCTTCCCCTGCAATTGTTATGATCTTACCATCTGCTGTATACCCTTGTGCTTCATACAATTGCTTCGCACGTGTGTTCGCAACGTTCACTAACAGCGAGGCGATGCTGAATCCGAATTGAGCTGCTTCTAATTCGAACGCCTTCATGAGCTTCGTTCCGATCCCTAATCCACGTTGAGAAGAATCTACAGCCAATGAATCCAAGTAGTACTCTTCCCCTTCTGTTTCTTTGATAAGTTGAACAGGATTTCCTTGAAGAGTAGATAAACGTTCCTCCAATGGGCGATCTAATTCGACCAGCTTGTACCCCGCATAAGCCAATGCATAGCCGACGGGTACATCTTCTTGCAACCAGACCATATTGTTCTGCCAGCTCAAGCGGTTGTCGGGCTGCTTAAAGAATTGCTCGAGAATGCGCATCGTCTCATCTCTGTTCATAGTTCCAGATAGTTCATAGGCGATGGTGCCGATCGCCTCCATCATCAATGGGATAATGTACTTGCTGTCTTCTGGTGTAGCTTTGCGAATCATGAATGATACCTCCTGAAGAGTAATGACAGCTGATCATCGTCTAGTATTGCCCTCCTGAGAGATGAGAGTCATCCGTAATAGCTGTCAACTATTATTGTACACATGTCCAATGATGAATGGTCAATGATAAATAAGTTGTAACTATTTACATAATTGGTCAGGAACAAATATCACCACTGTCATACTGCTTGCGTAAATATTTCTTTCCTCGAAACAGTCTGGATTTCACCGTATTGATTTCAAGGGACAAGACATTCGATATTTCTGCAAGCGAATATTCCGATAAGTAACGCAGCCGGAACACATCTCGATATGCATCAGGCATTTCATTCACGATGTTAATTACGTTGTGTTGAACTTCTCGATCAAGAATTTGCTGTTCAGGTCCTTGAGTCTGATCCTGCAGTGTTTCGATTAATGGTTGTTCTTGATTGTCGTAGGCAATGTTCTCCGTAAAATGTACGGCAGGTTTACGACTACGCTGCCGTATGAGATCAATGCATAGATTTTTTACAATAAGCTTCATCCAGCTGCATATTTTGCAAGAAAAGTTGTACCGATGCAAATTTCGGAAAATGCGAATATACGCCTCTTGTACAACATCCTCTGCATCTTGTTGATTGCGGACATAGCGATAAGCGTGCTGAACTAGCAAGCTACGATATTCGATATATAATTTCGTATATACGCGTTCATCTCCGGCGATTACGAGTTGTTGAATCTGATCTATGCTGGTGTTCATTGTTCCTCCAAATATCCTTAACCCAACGCGCTAACGCAATATGTGTATACTTGCTTGGGTACGTTATCGTGCTCTATCGAACATACAATAACATAAACTTATGAAGATAATATGAAGTTCAAATGAAAAATAAATGATATTCCCCAAAATCATAGTTACAATTTGTTGCTTTTCATGCTTGTAGGTAGAACACCTGTACAACTTGAACGAAAAGAAGCTGCGTTACACTCCAATCCGTTGAAGTGTAACGCAGCTTCATTCATTTGCATATCATTTCATTATTCGATGTAGTCCTTCAAGCGTTTGCTGCGGCTCGGATGTCTTAACTTGCGCAAAGCCTTCGCCTCGATTTGGCGAATCCGCTCACGCGTAACACCAAATACTTGCCCTACTTCTTCCAATGTCCGAGTACGACCATCATCGAGTCCGAAGCGCAAGCGAAGAACATTCTCTTCACGTTCAGTGAGCGTATCAAGGACGTCACCTAGCTGTGTCTTCAAAGACTCATAGGCTGCTGATTCTACTGGAGATTGGGCGTCCTGATCCTCGATGAAGTCGCCAAGCTTGGTATCGTGCTCTTCCCCGATTGGTGTTTCCAGTGAGATTGGATCTTGAGAGATCTTCATAATCTCGCGAACCTTCTCTACACTCAATTCCATTTCCTTAGCAATCTCTTCTACCTCAGGCTCTCTGCCAAGCTCCTGCACCAGCTGTCTGGAGACACGAACAAGCTTATTGATCGTTTCAATCATATGAACAGGAATACGAATCGTTCTTGCCTGGTCGGCGATTGCGCGCGTAATTGCTTGTCGAATCCACCATGTGGCATAAGTACTGAATTTAAAGCCTTTTGTATAATCAAATTTATCTACAGCTTTAATCAGACCCATGTTGCCCTCTTGAATAAGATCTAAGAGTGACATGCCTCGCCCGGCATACCGTCTTGCAATGCTTACGACCAAGCGAAGGTTAGCTTCTGTAAGCATTTTCTTCGCTTCTTCATCACCTTCTGCAATACGTTTAGCCAAATCTACTTCTTCTTCGGTGCTTAGAAGACCAACCCGGCCAATTCCCTTTAGATACATCCGCACAGAGTCATCTATCTTGACTCCTGGAGGTAGTAAATTAATATCTGCATCTGAATGAGTTTGCTCATTGTGTTCTTCGTTAGTCAAACTGTCGCCCCCCTAAAAGTATGCGTACGTATTCGAGCCGTTTTTTTCCGGTATGTGAGTGAATTACTCATAATTGACAAAGAAAAAAGTCTATGATATGATTTATTTTAATTGCATGTAAAAATTAAGAGCACACACTATAGTAACATATACCTAGTAATTTTTCAATACTAATATTTGTATGTTGATCATACAATGAACCCCCCGGCATGAATGCCGGGGGGTTTTATGTTTCTCATCTGTGAATTATGCTGCAAAGTGCTTATGATGGAGCTAGCTTTACGTTAATACGTGACCGCCATCTACATGGATAACGGTACCGGTCACGAACGAATTCGTGAGTAGATACATTACACTCTGTGCAGCATCTTCTGGAGTTCCTACACGCTGTACGGGAAGACGGCTTGCGATCGATTCATACAATTGCTGGCGTGCTTCTTCAGTCATCTTGCTTCGAGAAGGTGTATCCATGATTCCTGGTGATACAACGTTTACCCGAATTGGCGCAAGTTCCAACGCTAACGTCTTTCCCATATTGGATACAGCGGCATTGGCCGCGCCGAGAATAGATGAACCGATCATCGATTTATAGGCAACAACGCCAGAAAATAACACGATTGAGCCATTAGGAGACAGCTTTGGAGCGCCGTATTTGACTGCATAATACTGTCCCCAGAATTTATTCTCGAACAATTGTCTTGCCTGATTCGTATCCGTCTTCAGGAACGGGCCACCAGACGTCTCTGCCGCACTTACGACAAGATGATCGAATGATCCAATATTCTGAAAGAATCGCTCTACCTCATGTTCAATCGTGAGATCAAGCTGATGAACCGATGCTTTCATTCCAAGCTGTTCCTTAGCGTGCTGCAGCTTGTTCTCGGAACGGCTTGCAATGACAACTTCAGCTCCATGCGCAATCGCTTGCTTAGCAGATTCAAATCCGATGCCGGAGCTGCCACCGATAAATACGACCTTCTTATTGTGCAACATGTTCATCTGTGAATACCTCCATTAAGTGCTGCTCAAGATTGGCAATATAGTGATCAATGTTCGGGTTCTTAACTACATCGTAGCAGGAGAAGCTTGTTAGAGGCTTCATACCGAGAAACTTGTGTATGCGATGAAGGTGACTTAGCACATTGTCCAAGCCTTCCCCCTCAAAAAATTGATCCTTACTCTCAAATGCAGAGAATGGAGCGTTCCAAGTCGTGGAGAGCATGTATTTCTTGTCTGTCAGCAATCCACCTGCACCATATTGATCGGAACCAGTAAAGAATGTACCGTATGCATACACCTCATCCATATAGGTTTTGAGCAAACCTGGTACACTGAACCAATAGATTGGTGTCTGATAAATGACAACATCGGCCCAGTAAAATTTCTCCTGTTCTTCCTCGATGTTATAACCATTTTGGATAACTGTTGTGTTGATATTGTGGTGTGGACGTAGCACACGAACCATGTTCTCCATTAAGGTATTGTTCAGCTTCCCTTCAGAAGAACGGTATTGTTGATGACCGTTAATAATCAGAATATTTTTCATCGGATTCAGCTCCTTGAGTGTGAAGTATTGGCTGCAAGAACAGTATAATACTCAATAATTCCTTTAAGGAAGTACTGATATTTTATTCACCTTATTTCCGTTAGGGAAGTATTGTGGTATGATGGGACGTAACATCTAAAAATTGTTGAGGAGGATCGATCATGCTTCATCCATCTGAACCTGTAACATTGACAAAAGGAACCCCTGGTCAAACCTGCCCCATCGCGAAAACGCTCGATATAATCGGTACGAAATGGACGTTTTTGATTATTCGTGACTTGTTGATCGAGGGAACAATGCGGTTTAGCGATTTATTGAAAGCTATGGATGGAATAAGTCCGAAAACACTCTCGCTTCGCTTGAAGGAACTGGAGCAGCATGACATTGTGGTGAGAAAAGTATACCCTGAGGTTCCTCCCCGCGTAGAGTATTCGCTAACAGATAGAGGAAAACTGTTGGAAGGAACATTCATTGAGCTGAAGAGATTCGGATTACAGTTATAAATGCAAATAAAGCCGGAGCAAGCACTGGCTGCCTGACTCCGGCTATTGATACAGAACTTCATTCGCGGGCAGTCGTTCACATCAAGGTGAGCTTCTTCCTCCACCTCCGTTCTTGACCAGCATCGTTGCGGAATACGAACGTGACCTCACCATTCTCTCCCTTTAACTGTTCGTCATAGATAAATCCTGAAAATTGATGATTTCCGCTAATATAGAAGCCATTGCGATTTATTCGTGTTCATTGTTGTCACCTACTTCACCTATTGATCGAGCTACTGTGAAATAAAACGATACGCCATCTTTCGTGTTCTCTACCCCATACGTGCTTCCGTGCAGTTCAAGAATATGCCTGCAGATCGCCAGCCCTAAGCCTGTTCCGCCAGATTTGCGATCCTTTGAGCACTCACCTCGGTAAAATTGCTCCCATACCCGTTGAAACTGTTCTTTATCCATAATCAATGCATTCATCTTATCTACTTCAGACAGAATGTGAGCTACATAACGATCACGCTTGTCATATGCAACATTGTCCTGCAACCCTTCGGCGAACCCCTTGACAATTCCGAGCGGGGTCTTTAGTTCATAGGAAATGTTCGCGATCAGTTCTTTGCGGAGCCATTCCAAAATCATTTATGTTCATCATGTGTACACGGTATGATATGGCTCAACATGAGTAACGTGCTTCAGCTTCCTTATGAATCCAATCATTTGAACCTCAATCGAGATACGCGCCTAGACATCGTTATTCCAAGAGACATACATTGTGTTGACAATAGAATTACGACAATCGGAACAGGCAAGAGAATGATGAATTTCCATGCACGTATTTACTTACGTAGAACGACCGTTGTTTTTGTTCATTGACGTTATGACGCGTTTCTGAATTGTGTTCGTATAGGAGGTTATCGGTACATGATGTCCAGTGAGGAACGTCTTTGTCGAAAGTTCGCAATGATCATTGAAGGTCAACCAGGATTTGCAGGTGGTAAATGCGTAGCTACGATATCTCGTCAGCAGATTCGGGCATTTATTTTAGGAAAGAAATTCGGCGTAACTTCTTCTTTTTCATTTGAATCCCTAAATAAGAGAACAGGCAAAGCATTATGTTTAGGCAGAGTAGCCTTATTACAAAAAGAAACGAACCGTTTCCTATCCGCTATTCGCGAGCAAGGTATCCTCGTATCGTCTGTACACAGTGAATGGCTGTTTGAACGTCCTCGCTTAGTCTATGTCAATATTGAGGCTGTCGAGAAGCCATTGATCTTCGCAAGAAAGATCAGAAAAGCATTGAATCTAAGTGTCAAGCAGACTAGACTTGCTCCAGCTAAGTGAGGCAATTCCTTGTTGTAGGACGAGAGCCCAGTCCGCATGCTCATGGACTGGGCTCTCATAGGAGTACCTAACCTCGCGTATCTAAATTCTCGTGTATGGATGTCCAATTGTTCAGTATGTCCCGAAACACCTTCTGGATAATAAGTAGCTCATCTTCGTTATATGGATCTAGAATTCCCAGAAATCGTTGTTCCAGTTCATGATGCACATCCTCATGCAGTACATTCAATTTCCTTCCCTTGGGGTTCAAGCGGAAATAAACCTCTTTCTTGTTATCGCTTAGTTGGGTTCTTCGTATGATGTCCATAGATAAGAGCTTGGAGCATATTCGAGATACTGTCGCTTTAGATGTTCGTAATCGTTCCGCGAGCGCCGTCACATTAATAGGTTCATGCTCTCCAATACTGGATATAACGTGAAGTTCTGTGATATTCAGCT
>NZ_JMDX01000059.1:0-28404 GCF_000935845.1 Paenibacillus sp. E194 | reverse complement strand
GGCGCATCGGTTACGCAATGCCCAAATACTTCCGCCGTGTCTCCTCATCATAACGCAGTTCATCCATCGTTCCTGCCTTCACGACCCGCCCTTCGTCCACCATGTAGTACGCGCTTCCAATTCGGCTCGCCATAAGGAAGTTCTGCTCAACTAGGAGCACGGTCGTCTTCTCCTTCATCTGCTGGATAGCTTCCATCAGCTTCTCCACCATAATCGGGGCAAGTCCTTTGCTAGGTTCATCGATGAGGAGCAATTCATTGTCGTTCACATATGCCCGGGAGATCGCCAGCATCTGCTTTTGCCCTCCGCTCAAGAGCCCACTCTTGCGGTTCCAGAAGCGGCGCAGATCTGGGAACAGCTCCATTGTCCATTCCAGCCGAGCAGCAGCCTCTTCGCTATTCCCTCTCATCGCAATACGCATCGTTTCTCCTACTGTCAGATCAGCGAAGATTCCTTGATCCTCTGGAACATACCCGACTCCTTTGCGAGCAATGAGATGCGTCGGAAGCTGATCCAATCGTTCTCCCTTATAGCGAATTTCTCCCTTAGATGCCGGATTCAATCCCATAATGGAACGCAGTGTCGTCGTCTTGCCCGCCCCATTGCGGCCAAGCAGTACGGTAATCCCACCAGCCTCCACTTGGAAGGTGACCCCTTGCAAAATATGAAACTGTCCGATATAGGTTTCAATTTCATTCACCTGCAGCAGCGTCATCATACAACCCTCCCAAGTAAGCAGACTGTACCAATTCATTATTCATAATCTCATCCGGATGCCCATCTGCAAGCAGCTTCCCATTAAACAGAACGGCGATCGTATCGGATAAATCCAGAACCATCTCCATCTTGTGCTCAATGAGTAATATCGTTCGATCTTTGGCGTCCTTCACCCGACGGATCACTTCCATAATCGCTGGAACCTCTTCCACCGATATGCCAGCCGTCGGTTCATCGAGCAGAAGAAGCGACGGCTGAAGCGCCAGCAGCATCGCTAGCTCCAGCTTGCGCTTCTCTCCATGCGCCAAGTGCTTCGCTGTAGCACTGCCTCTTCCTCCAAGCAGCACCATATCCAGCCAATGCTCCGCTTCTTCCTCGAACTGACGATACGCCCGCAGTGATCGATACCAATTCATGCGAACACCATGTCTGGATTGGACAGCAAGCCGTACATTCTCCATCACCGTCAGATTGGGGAATACATTCGTGATCTGAAAGGATCGCCCCATCCCAAGCCTTGTCCGTTCGAATGGGGGCAGCAACGTCACGTCGCGCCCCTCGAATTGGACCTGGCCAGAAGTTGGCCGCAGCTCGCCGCTTAACAAGTTGAACAAGGTCGTCTTACCTGCACCATTTGGACCAATGATTGACTTGAAGCGATTACGCTCAACGGTGAGGTTCACTTCCTGTACTGCGATATGTCCGCCGAACGCAATCGTCAAATCTGTTGTGCTCAAAATCTTATCCACCGCTTGGGACGAATGGGCGCGGCGAGCTCTATTCGTTCCCTTTTCAATCGGCAGCGACTCGGCTGTATGTCGATTGTTCTCCGCTCCGCTCATGTCCCGACCTCCTCGTTAACGTTTGTTGCGAATCGGCGGTGCCGTCTCTTCTGGCAACAGTTCACGGATAAGTACAGGAACCGGATAATCGGCACCGTCCTTCTTCTCCAGCTTCACCGCATACATCGTCTGCAGTGCTTGGTGATCCTCCGCCCGGAACGTCATCTTGCCCTTCGGCGCATCAAATGTCATTCCTTCCATCGCTGCAATCAGCTTGTCGGCAGTCGTGTCCCCGCCCGTCTTCTTCACGGCTTCCACGATCGCGATCGCTGCTGACATGCCGCCAGGTGTGAACAAATCTGGCAAATCTCCATTGAATCGCTTCGTATGTTCTTCTACGAGCCATTTATTCACATCATTGTTTGGAAGTGAATGGTAGTATACCGAGAAGCCTTCCATTCCCTCCAGCTCCTGCATTGTCTTCAGAGCCGCGATATCCGGAGCTCCAGTAGACAGTTTGATGCCTTGCTCCGTTACCTTCATATCCTTGAGCTGCTTCCACGGCGTGTTCGCCCCGCCCATACTACGAACAAGTAATCCGGTTTTGCACTTACAATTTTCTGAATGTTCGCGGTAAAATCCGTTGCAGTAGCGTCCGCGTACTGTTCTTCTACAATTTCAGCACCAAGCTTGATCGCTGCTTCCTTGAACGCCTTAATGCCATCGCGGCCGAACGCGCCATCCGGTGCGAACGTTGCAATCTTAACACCCTGCTTAGCTATCGCTGCCGCGCCTGCAACTGCATCCTGCGAGGAATTGCGTGCAGTGCGGAATACGTATTTGTTCCACAACTCGCCTGTAATGCTATCCGCAACAGCCGGCTCGACGACCATAACCTTCTCGTATTCCTCAGCAAGCGGAAGAACCGCTAATGTATCCCCTGAGCTGGATGAACCAACAAGGAAATCAACCTTATCGGTTTCAAGCAGCTTGGTTGCCTTCTTAACGGCTACGTCCGGCTTCGTTTCCGTATCCTCTACGATGAATTCAACTGGCCGTCCATCAATCGTCTTCGTACCTTGTGTGGCATAGTCGATGCCAAGCTCGAATCCGCGAACCGTCTGTTTGCCGTAACTCTCAAGCGCCCCCGACATGGAAGCAAGCACCCCGATCTTGATCGGCGTCTTATCCCCATCGGACGATTTCTTCTCTTCCGTTTGATTATTCTTGTTCTCTGTCGATGCTTCACCATTGTTCTCTTGCTTCGCGGAGTTCCCTCCCGCATCACTTCCACTGCTTCCACAAGCAGCTGTCAGCAGCAAGAGAAAGGACATGAAGCTGAGCAGCAATAGTCTTGACATCTGTATGCGAACCGTCGGTTGCTTATCATGGCTGCGATGCAATTGTTCCTTCTGATTGCTTGTTTCACGAATAAATAACTGTGTCATAGACACCAAAAACCCCCTTACGAATCATTTCCCATTCATCATAAGAGGGTATAGTTACAAATGAGTTGCATCGGTTAGGAAACCGCTGCACGACATACTGCCAGCTTAATCAACAGATAAGCAAGCAACATTCCGCAGCAGTACCCTCTTACTTGTCATCACCCAAAATTACACTGATATGTCCTGAACAAGTTCTCGGATATCCTTCATCGGCTCGATCCCTAGCTCTTCCTCCAGCGCCTTGCGGCATTTGTTGTACCAGCGCAAAGCTTGATTGCGATTATTCATTTGAAGATGACAAGCAATCAGAATTCGGTACGCCTCTTCCCAGCAGCGATCCTTCGCTACAATCGATTCCGCCCAGCGGATCGCCTTATCGAAGGTATTCATAGCCGCATAGTGGCAAGACAATCTCTCTGCTCCACGCATGAACAATACTTGCAAGCGTTCCCGTTCCTCAATGCACCAATCCTCGTAACGGCGTTCAGGCATATAGTCGCCTTCATAGATAAGGAGCCCTTCTTCCAGCAGTTTGATTGCCTGCTCCACATCGCCAGCATCAAGCCCTTGTTCGATCGTTATCTCGAAGCGATTGGCGTCGAGTATCCAGCCCGCAGTCGGATTCAATTGATAGGTGGTTCCCCGTCTAATGATGTAATAAGGGTTCGAACGAACACGACGATGCGGTTCTAAGGCCGTATTCAAGGCATTTAGCGCCACCTTGAAGTCTCGATTGGCTGCCTTCTCCTCTGATTGAGGAAACAGAGAATCCAGCAGTTCTTCCTTCGTCAACGAACGAGTCCGCCTGGTCACCAGAAGCTGGAACAGCTCTTTTGCCTTGCCACGCTGCCAGTCTTTGTCCGACAACTCAATATCGCCAAGCTGGACAACAAAATTCCCAAGCGTATGTATATACAAGGTATATCCAGGGTGGTACGTAAGCTGATCTAGTCCTAACTCCGTAAGCAGCATCGATGCGTAGGAGCGGCAAATATCAAGTCGTACCGCTTCAATAAGCAGCGGAATGAGCTGCTGCGTGTCGCTCGGGCCGAATAATGTACGCCGCGTGATCAGGAACGAGTAGCCTTCCCGCTCTGTCCGCCCCAAAAAGCGCTCCATCGCAACCGCGAACTTGCTGTCCTGCTCTGTCCGATAGGCGCATAATGCGAGCCACATCTCAACAGCAGCGCTGCCGAATCCATCACCGCAAGCGAGGAAACGTTCACTACATTCACGGAATACATCCTCGGCTTCGGCATACCGGTTCGCGTTGAACAGTGCAATGCCCATGCTCAGCCTAATTAGCGAGGTGAGCCAGCCATCATTCGCGAATTGCGTCTTCTCCCAAGCACTATGCCCGTATCGTAGAGCCGTATCCGCTGAACGAGCTCTGCCGAAGAGCAAGCAGAGTCCCATATAGGGCTCTGCGCTGCCGCGCTTCACTTCCAGCCGTTCCATGATAGACAGCGCCGCCTGATAGCAATCAGCAGCTACCTTCGCATCATACTTCCCAGTCAGCTGCGCAGCATGGCCCATTCGCATCCATCCACAAGCTTCTACGAAGGGCGCCTTGAGGCGAATGCCCTGCATCATTCCCGCTTCTGCCGCCTCCTTCGCCGCAATCGGCTCTCCACACATACTGCTAATAAGCGAGAGCAGCAGATCAATCTCGCGGTGCGAGCGGGATAATGTCTTGGAATGGTAGCTAAGCCCGCGGAAAAGCGAACCCTGTTCCTGTTCCATCATCTGGGCATGCATTAGCTTCGACTTCGCCTTGTGCAGTCTGCCGGTGCGGAGGAACAGCCTCGCTTCAAGCAGCCAGTCTCTGCCCTCTGCGTGAGTATGAATAGCCCGATCGTACCAGAGCTGTGCTTCTGTTCCTCTGCCCGCATTAAGCATATTTTCAGCCATCAATGTATATAAGCGGCCAAGACGATCACGCTCGCCAGTTCGAACCCTTCCACCTGATTCATAGCTTAAATGCCGCAAGTGAACGCTTTCAATTCGATCTACATGCATGAGACGGCCTCCATAGAGCGACTCTGCAATTGCAATCGCACGCTCCAGCAGAGGCTCTGCCTTGCCAGGCTGAATCGTATCCAGAAATAAGAGTGCTTGCCCTTCAAGGGCCATCATCTGAACAATGCGATTGCCGGCACTATCTGCTTCATATTCGGCTATGCGGTATTGGGCTGACGCCTCTTCATACTGGCAGCGATAACGCATAATATCCCCATGCAGCACATGCAAATATGGGTACCTGCGCATCGTACGCTCCGGAATCGTCAGCAAGGAGGCATGGACGAATTCCAAATGACCGCCCTGTATCAACTCCTCGCCCCCATCCTGAAGCAGCAGTGCCGTCTCTTCGGCATCCTGCAGCACCATCGCCTGTGCCATCGCCAGATCATAGCGGCCGCGCGATGCGAAGATGTGAATGGCCTGCTTCGCCAAAGACACGTAACGATCATGCTGTCTTCTCAACTGATCGAGCAGGAATTCACGGAACAGGGCATGATAGCGGAACTGCTTGTCATCGACTGCTGACAAGAAGCCGCTGCCGCACAACTCAAGCAACAGTGCATGTGAACCGCTTCGCCCGCATACGGCATCACACCAGTCGCCGGTGAGCTCGTCAAAGATACTCGTCTCCAACATGAAAGAGCGCATCGACAAAGATTGCTTCTGGAACAGCTCCAATGCCAGAAACTGAAACAACTCCTCCATCGTATCTCTTGGCGCCTGCAGAAGTTCTTCTAGCGAGCCATTGGAGGACAGCAGCCGCTGCCATATAAGCTGCACCGCAATAATCCAGCCTTCCGTCTGCTTATAAATCCGCTCAAGCTGCTGCTTCGTAAGCGGGTATCCGTAATAATCGCTGTACAACACATCAATTTCTTCTTCATTGAACGCAAGCTCTTCCTTCCCAATTTCCAGTACATGGCCTCGGATGCGCAGTGCAGCTAGACCATCCCACTGAGGCTTGGCGCGTGAGGAAATGACGATGCCCATCTTGTCGCAGTCAGGCAAATAGGACACAACATACTGCATCCATTCGTCAATGCTTGTAGTCGGTTCGACGAGGTGGTAATCATCAATAATTAATATCGTCCGCTCTGAAAGCGATACCAACTCATTCAAAAATAAATCTGCCAAGGCAATGATATCTTCACTGCTGTTCCGATTTCCACCGCTGTGCAGCTCAGCAAGCAGCGATTCCCCGAATTCGGGAACCGATTGCCGCAACGTATAAATGATATGGGATACAAATGGGATAAAGTCATTGTCTTGGGGAGATGCTCCGTACCATGCATACGTCATGTCCGAGGAGCGCAAATAGGCGGACAGCGCCGTCGTCTTGCCGAATCCCGGACCAGAGGTCAGTATGGTGAGCGGGAAATCTGTAATGCGGGTTAGCACCTTAGCAAGACGAGGACGGTGGAGCAGCTGCTTCTTCAGAGGGGGCGGCATTAATTTCATTTTAAGCACGCGGCCTTCTTTCATGCAGAACCTCCAATTCCTCTATTTTCCAATGTTGTCCTGTATATTGTATCATAGTTATACCTGCTTCAAGCACTTTTACAAAAAAATGAGCGGCTGACCTCGGTCAACCGCTAAACCATACTTTCATTGCTTTTTTGTCCAGCTTGCCCACTACTGTCTTAGGAAGCTCTTCAGTGAGAATAAAACGCTTGGGCACTTTATACTTCCCGATCCTCGCTTGACAGTATTGCTTGAGCTCTTCTTCCGTCAAGGAGGAGATCTCTCCTGTACTGACAGCAGCAACGACAACTTCGCCCCACTTCGAATCTGCTATGCCAAGCACAGCCGCTTCCAGCACCTGCGGATGACTCTCAAGAATATGCTCCACTTCAAGTGGGTATACATTCTCTCCTCCGGTAATTATCATATCTTTCTTCCGGCCAACAATATAGTAATAGCCGTCCTCATCCCTTCGAGCCAGATCCCCCGTCAACAACCATCCATCCTGCATCGTCTCTTCTGTTGCCTGCGGATTGTTCCAATAATGCGAGAACAAATGACCTCCCCGAAGCGCCAGCTCTCCGACTTGACCTGCTGCCAGCACGCACCCGTCAGACCCAATAATCCTTGCCTCTCCGAGCATCATCGGCACACCTACCGATCCGGGCTTCATTCTAGCCGCTTCCGGCTCGATTATGAAATTGTTTGGGCCAGACTCTGTCGCGCCGTACCCTTCCTTGAAAGGCAAGCCTTTAGTATGAAATGCTTCATATACGGATAATGGACACGGGGCACCTCCCGAGAGGAAGGTTCGCATATCCGGAAACATCTCATTCTGAAATGAATCGCATTGAACGAGCAGATGATACATCGTCGGCACCATTAGCACAATCGTACATCGTTCTTCCCGAAGGAGCCAGATCATGTCATCCGCTTGGAAATTGCGCACGAGCACAACCGTTCCCCCAGCCATAAGTACAGGGAATGTCAGTGCATTAATGCCTCCAGTATGGAACATAGGCAAGATGGTCGGCGTAACGTCCGCTTCGTTCAACTGCCAGCTAATTACCGTGTTCGCCGCATTCCAGAACACAGAGCCATGCGACAGGACAACCCCCTTCGGTTTCCCTGTCGTTCCCCCGGTATAGATCATAAGCCATGGATCATGGAGGCTGATTGCTTCCTGTACCAATATGTCACGAGACTGTGCAAGCTCATCTGCTGTTGCCCCGGCTGCAATCTCTACAGCAGCATCCTCGATTGCATTGTCTGTCGAATTCACCAGCTGTTCACACTGGGCCTTCGCCCGTTCATGCAGCAGCGTAGACACGTCCAATCGTTCTACGCTTCTCTCTTGTAATACTTCAGATAGAGCAGCAAGCGAAGGATCTGTTCGATCATAGAGCAGCACCCTCGGCGAACAGTCTCGTACAATTTCATTCAGCTCTGCTTCCGCGAGCCTCCAATTCATTGGAACTGCAATTGCGCTCAACAGTCTACAGGCAAGCAGTGCATCCAGCATCTCAGCCTGATTTAGCAGCAGTATAGCAACTCGATCCCCAGCACTAACACCATGATGCTGCAGTACTAACGCCAACTGCCTTGCTCGGCGTGCAAGCTTTCGATATGTGTATCGATTTCCTGTATGAGCGTCTACGACCGCGACTTTATCCGGCGTTTTCTCGCAGCGATGCTCGAACCAGTATACAGCACTGTCCATCTTCTCAAAACTTCGCCACGAATGCTGTCGTTCCGATTCAGCCCCGTTCGACGATGACAGCGACACCATGACCGCCTCCTACACAGAGCGCAGCCGCGCCATATTTCACCTTTCTTCGCTCCATCTCGTGAAGCAGTGTCACAAGTACTCTTGTCCCGCTGGCACCAATCGGATGTCCGAGCGCAATTGCGCCTCCGTTCACATTAACGATCTCTGTATCAATGCCCAGTTCCTCGGTAACAGCCAGCGCCTGTGCCGCAAAAGCTTCATTGATTTCGAACAGTTCAATATCCTGTATCCGCAGGCCTGCCTTGTCAGCAACCTTCCGCAGCGCAGTCACAGGTCCGAGTCCCATCCATTCCGGATCCACACCTATTGCTGCATAGCCGCGCACCACCGCGAGGGGTGATAAATTACGCTTCACAGCTGCTTCCGAGCTGCACAAGACAATAGCAGCTGCCCCATCATTAATCCCGGACGAATTGCCCGCTGTAACCGTGCCATTGCTAAGGAAGGCAGGCTTCAGTTTGCTTAAATTGTCCATGGTCATGCCATGGCGAGGGTGCTCATCCGTATCCACCGTCCGGTATGCCCCCTTACGTTCAGGTACTCGGATTGGAACGAGCTCTGCTTCGAATCTTCCTTCACGCATCGCTGATTCTGCACGTTGTTGGCTAAGCAGAGCAATTTCGTCCTGCATGTCACGTGTGATATGATATCGTTCTGCTAGTTTCTCTGCGGTAATGCCCATTGGCTGCTGTAGAAAGGCACAGGTCAGTCCATCATGCAGTACAGTATCCAACAGCTCCCCGTGCCCATACTTGTAACCCTGTCTTGCCTGCTTCAGTATATAGGGAGATTGCGTCATATTTTCCATTCCGCCAGATACGACGATGTCTGCATCACCCGTCCTGATGTTCTGTGCCCCTAGCATGACAGACTGTAGTCCTGATCCACAGACTAGGTTGACCCCTGTCGCTGGGGCATGGATGGGGATGCCCGCCTGCAACGCCGCTTGTCGTGCCCCATTTTGTCCAACTCCAGCTTGCAGCACCTGTCCCATCCATACCTGATCCACATGTTCTCCCATGATGCCAGCGCGGCTGCAGGCCTCTTGAATAGCAGCTGTGCCTAGTTCCACTGCAGTAACATCCCGATAATTGCCTTGAAATGAACCGATTGGCGTGCGTGTCGCACCCGTTATCCACACTTCATTCATCTATTCCACCCCACGTTCAGGTTTTATGGCTGCCGCTTGCAGATATGTCCTGCAATGTTCAGAGGCTGAACCCCTCCTCAAATGCCCGTTCACCCGCAAGCCTGTATATCCACCATTTCCAGTAAACGCGATGACAGTTGCAAATCAGTTGCATAACGGTACAGACATGAACGCACTCCATGACCCTGCCCTGCACATGGGGTATTTCGAAATGGATGCGGCCGGGAAGAAGTGAACCGGTAGGACAACAAAAAGAGCACTCGAACCGCGACGCGGTTCAAATGCTCTCCGTTATTTGTATATCTTTATGCATCCGTAACGCCGCACCTAGCAAGGCAAGCTATGCCTTGAACTTCGCAGACAACTGCTGTAAATCATCAGCAATGGTAGCTAAGTGGTTCGCGTACGAAGCCATTTCCTGCATAGCCGCGTTTTGCTGTTCACCCGCTGCCGCCACATTTTCCATTTCAAGCAGCGTTGTATTAGTCATTTCACTCGCTTCATCGAACGAAGTGATCATCGTACCATTGGCACTAGAGAGTTGGGTGCTCATTTGTGCAATATGACTCAGTTGTACGTTCATTTCATCCACTGCCGCGAACATGTCAGCGAAGCTGCTCGTCACCGTCTTCGTCACCTGCTGACCTTCCTCTACCGAGGCTGAACCGTTCTGCATTGCTGTCCATACCGCTTCAGAACGTTCATGAATATGCTGAATCATGCCTGTAATTTGCCCAGCCGCTTCATTCGTCTGCTCTGCCAGCTTGCGAACCTCATCAGCTACAACTGCGAATCCACGGCCATGCTCGCCCGCATGTGCAGCTTCAATCGCCGCATTCAAGGCAAGCAGCTTCGTTTGTGCAGACAACTCTTGAATGAATACAACAATACGGCGAATATGCTGGGACTGCTCAATCAACTGCTCCGTTTCCTTGGTTGCCAGCTCTGTATGTTCCGTAATTGCATTCATTTGCGAGCGTACACTGCTCAACGCCTGCTCCCCTCGAACTGCCCATTCACTCATATCATTAGCAGCCTCGGAGGACAGATTAACCAGTTCGGTAACTTCCTTCAACTGGCGGCCTGACTGATGCGCATCAGAGCGAACCGCTTTGAGACGATCATTAAGGAGCGATGATTGTGCAGACACCTCCTGATAAGAGGCAGCCACCTGCTGCAAAGACGCTACATTCTCCTCTGTATTAGCGGAGAGCTCCTCAGCAGAAGCCGCAACCGTCTCGGACACTTCACGAATGCGAAGCAGAACATCAGTCAAGGACTGTGCCATCGTGTTGGAGTTTTTCTCCAAGCGTCCAATCTCATCGCTGCGATCCGACTCCGGAATCCGTTCTGTGAAGTCACCCGCAGCAATCCGTTCCGTCAGCTGCTGCACGCGGAGAACGGGACGAATAATACTCTTTACAAACCGCCATAAAAATAGTCCCATTAACGCGATAAGAACGACTAGGAAGATGGATGCGACAATAAAAATGTAGTTGGCTTGACTGTTGATTTCCGACAAGGCAATGACCGAGACGATGCTCAGGCCCATTTTATTGCGTTTGTCGTAACTGACGAACTCATTACGTCCTGCCGCATTCGACTTGTAGGCACCGTGATCTTTCGCTGTCGCCAGTTCTCCGTACGTAGCTTCGTCCAGAATTGTTCCTTGCTTGTACACCGGATGGGTTACGACCTGATTATCCTTGTCAACCAGGCTAATATAACCGCTTTTCCCTACTTTGTATTTCTCTACAGCCTTGTTAATCCGATCGATTGCCACATCAATGGCAACAACCCCATTCTTCCCTGGGAGCTCTTTAGCGAACGTAACTACCAAATCATTCGTTATCGCATCGCGATACGGCTTCGTCACAATTACTTTCCCGCCACTTTTCTTTGCCTGCTGATACCAGTCCCGCTTCATCGCATCAATCGTCTCATCACTGTCATTAGAACTGTGTATGTATTGATTATTTACAAAGACATATGCCGCATATATATTGTCAATATCTTTGGCAATCTCAAGCATCCGATCATGGATCCAGTCCTTTTGTTGCGACTTCTTACTAATGCTGTCAGCCAGGCTGTTTACCGTATAGGCATTAGAATCATACATGTCATCCAACATACCAACAATGGATTCAGTAGCTCCATTCACTTGATCGTAGACCATGTCTTTCGTATTGCTTGCTGCCGTACCTGTCAGGATAATGATAAGAATAATCGTAGGAACGACAATAAATAACGCAAGTAAGCATATTATTTTCTTTTGTAAGGATTGTTGTATTCCTGTAGTCCACTGAATAACCCTCTTCATGTTGACTCCCCTTTGCTTGCCAAGTCTCGTTGCCAAAATACGTTTGGTATATCGGTATAAAACGGTAAAAGTTTATACATTGTTACAAAATCAACAGATGGTAATTAACACCATACCATCCTTGTATCCTCCCATATCTCTTCCTTTCCCTTGTGCACCCTGGTGTACGACAAAAAAAAGCCCCTCGAAGAAAGTGCATCGCTTGCACTTCCTTCGAGGGGCTTGTCTATTTTTTATTCTCACTAAGATATAAATAGCGCGTATGTGAATTAACCACGTTCTCCTTGCAATCGCATCAATGGACGCAGTACCTTCTGAACCGCACGCGGATAACCCGACAGCTCATCATATCGAATAACGCGGAAAGCAACCAGCCCAACAACGAACAGAGCTACTACCCCCACGCCTACAACACCTGCCGTGAACATGAAGGCAAGCTTGGCCGGCAAGATGCCCACTAATTGCTCGCCCAACCATTCGCAGCCATATCCTACGCCACCCGACAGCACGATGGTCATCAGGAAGCCTATCCAGCGATTTCCTAGAACAGAGAACGGAACAACCTTCTTCATGACACGAAGATTGAGCCATGTAATAAGCAGGAAGCTCAATGCTGTTCCTCCAATAATGCCGTAAATACCAAAGAAGTGAACAAGCGAGAAGCTGGCAATGAGCTTAATAATAATACCTAATGTTACACTGATCATGGCAATATAAGGCTTGCCAAGACCAATCAGAATCGAGCTTGACGTCATCATTGTAATTTGGAATATCGTTCCGAGCGTCAACGCTGCAATAATGCCTGCACCGTCCAACGTACTGAACAAGAAACCGTTCACGGAATATGCTGCAACTGCTAGAGCCAATACGATCGGCATGCCACTCAATACAGAAATACGCATTGCCATTGTAGTCTGCCGCTTCAAGTGAACCATATCCCGCTTCGCAAAAGCAGCGGAAATGACCGGGATGAGCGACGTGCTTAACGCAATCGCCAAAATTGGCGGAATGCCAGCGATCGATTGTGCACGCTGACCAAGGATACCATACAGATGCTTCGCCTCATCTACCCCAACTACCGGTGAGAGAAGTGGAATCGTGATGGATGTATCAATAAAGTTAACAGCCGGTACGGCAAGTGAAGACAATACAATCGGTACGGACATCGCGAAGATAGAACGGAAAATATCGCTAAGCGGCACTTTCTTCGCACCTCTGCGGCGTGCGCGTACTCCGGCTTCCCGATCTGCCTGACGCAGCTTGCGCAAGTAATAGATCATAATAATGAATGCGCCGACACTCCCTAGCACACCGCCGAAGGAAGCACCCGCTGCGATCCACTCTTGGTTCTGCCCCGTGCTCATCAGGATATAGGCAAGTCCGATCGCCGTAAGAACACGTAAAACCTGCTCTACGATCTGCGATACACCGCTTGCCTGCATCATATTGCGCCCTTGCGTATACCCGCGCATCATGGCAATGACCGGGAACAACAGCAGCGCAGGTGCTAATGCACGAATAGCAAGTGCAGCCTCAGGCAACTGAATCATATCCGCATATACACCTGCGAACGCGATGAGCAGCAAGGTTGTAATCACACCGGATATGAGTCCGAACAGCAGCGCAGCATAATAGACCCGCTCCGCTTCGCGCACCTTATTCAGCGCGTAGCGTTCGGATACCATCTTGCTTAATGTACTCGGAATACCTGCTGTCGCTATTGCAAGTATCATCAAATAGACTGTCTGTGAGGCAGCAAAAGAGGCATTACCCACAGAACCGAGCATATGCTCAAGCGGAACGCGCTGAAAGAGCCCTAAGACGCGAGCGACGAGGGTAGCCGCTGCAATAATGAGCGTTCCTTTAATAAATGATTCCTTTGCCAAACGTTTCCCTTCTTTCTGTATGCTAGCCCGTATCCTAATATCCCGTCCGAACATACTACATTCAATTCTATTCATCGTGGCAGAAGCCAACGTATTTTCTCCAAAGAGCAGGAAGCCGCTCCATAAGACAGCCCTAGTCTATATCAGACCATCAGACCGTCTTATGGACACCTTTTCTATTAAAACATTTACAACCAAATGAAGAACAGGACAATCATCACGATTTGCAGCGCAAATTTTACGATAATGCTCGTAAATAGTCCAACAACCGCACCAATGGCCGATTTTGTCGATTTGTCCACACTCGCTCCTGTCATAAGTTCCCCGATAAACGCGCCTAAGAGAGGCCCAAGTATAAGACCGAACGCCGGAATGACGAACGGACCGATGATGACCCCTATTGTACTCCCGATGATCGAAGCCTTAGAGCCTCCGAATCGCTTGACCCCCCAGGCATTGACCACGTAATCGGCAATAAACAGCACAGCTACAATGATCGTCTGAATCGCCCAGAACCAGAACCCGAAGGGTTCAAAGCTAATGCATAATCCATACACAAAGAAAGCTGCATAGATTGCCAACGCACCTGGTAAAATCGGATAGATAGCCCCAGCCATACCGACAAGAAACAGGACTATCACACTAATCCAACCGAAAATAACCATCCGTCACACCACCTTGCACGAGAATAAACGCTCGTGAACAATCGATTACAGCATATACTCCCTAATGACTTGGGCAATACCATGTTCGTTGTTCGTTCGTACGACGATGTCCGCAGCCTGCTTCACTTCGTCCTGCGCATTCCCCATAGCTACACCAAGCCCTGCAGCTTGAATCGCGGCCATATCATTCAAGCTGTCGCCTACAGCAACCACTTGCGACATCTCGCACCCAATAAGCTCACATACAGTTTGTATTCCCGTTGCCTTGTTGACTCCACCAGGATTAATCTCAATATTATGTGGCGAGGAATTGGTCAATTCCAATCCGCCCATGGCACGCAGTTCGCGCCACAGAATTTCGCGCACACGATCATCCTTCGTAAAGTAGCCGAACTTCAGCCATTCCTCAGCCTCGATATCGGCTCCCCAATTCTCTTTGTTGTACAATCGTTCCGTAGAATAAGCCCAGAACCACACATTATGCTCCTCGGACATCGCGTGCATGCGCTTCACCGCCTCGCGATCCAAGAGATGACGCAAGTGCAGCTCACGTGTATTCTTCCACACTTCACTCCCATTGACTGTTATCATTGGAGCATTCAATCCTAGTTCTTCCGCATAAGGAAGTGCATTGACGAACGCGCGGCCAGTGGAGAAGATGACCGTAATTCCCGCATCGCAAGCACTGCGAATGGCATCGGCATTTTCCTTAGAAATGCGCTGATCATCATCCAATACCGTTCCATCCATATCGAGAGCCAACAACTTATATTTACTCATCTCATCCGTCACTCCTGTCTCTGATGCGTTCCGCTTCAGACGAGTTGTGATTCGTTATTTGTCGAAGCTTGTAACACTCTTTGTCAATCATTGTCGTGCACAAATTTGCATAACGCCATTGTATCATATGCAGGCATTTACAACAAAGAATTCCTTTCCTTTACAAAGAGGCCGCTTACGCAGTGGTTCCTATGTGGCAATAACAAAAAAACACCCCTCTCCATAATCAGGAGCAAAGGGTGTTCTAAGCTGCTTCTTAAGCAGTCATCTCTGCAATACGACGACGCTTCCGCACGCGGGCCAGCATGCCATGAGTCGGGGACAATAGAAAGGCAAGTATGAACAATGCACCCGCTACCGTGACCATCATTCCCGCTATTGACGCATCCAGTAAGGAGGACAGGTAGTAGCCAGCTATTGCACATCCAATTCCAATGGCCACACTGTACACAATCATGAGACTCAAGCGCTCCGTTAGCAAGTAGGCGGTGGAAGCTGGAACGATAAGCATGCCGACGACAAGGATAGCTCCTACACTTTCAAATGAAGCCACTGTCGTCATGGACACGAGCCCCATCAGCAAATAATGAAATAACGCAACAGGTATGCCGCAGGCGATAGCCATCGCCGGATCAAATGCACATATTTTGAACTGCTTATAGAACAACCCGATAACGAGCAATATCACTAGCAGTGTGAAGCCGAGTATCCATACGGCCTTCGGCACCATGTCGATGCCGAACAAGGTCATTGTATTCCAATGGACATAGGCGATTTCACCAAACAGAACACAATCCAAATCCAGATCCACATTGCGTGCATTCAAGCTTACGAGGACAACGCCAACCGCGAATAACGCGGTAAATACCACTCCAATTGATGCATCCGATTGCACGCCGCTATTTTGAAACAGCTGAATGAGAAATACCGTTACTAAGCCTACTGCGGACGCACCCAGCAGCATGACGAACGAATCACGCGAGCCGCTTAGCATGAAGGCTATAACGATGCCGGGAAGCACGGAATGGCTGATGGCATCCCCGATCATGGACATTTTGCGAAGCACGAGGAAGCAGCCCAATATCCCGCAAGTTGCAGCTACTAGCGCACCGGTCAGTATAATCCATAGGTCTGTCACAACGACGCCTCCTTTCGCAATCGAGGCTCCGTCTCCTCTAGACGAATTCGCTCCTCCACCCGAATCGATTGATGATTACGGATCCGACGAATCCATTTCGCAAGCACACCGCGGCGCGGAGCAAATACAACCGAGCAGCAGAAGACGAAGGTGGCAGCTAATACACTGAGCGGGCCAGTAGGCAAATTGCTCGTCGTCGTACTGACAAGTGTGCCAATAATGCCGCTTACTGCTCCAAACAGCCCGCTGAGCAGCACCATCAATCCGAGTCGATCGGTCCAATAGCGTGCAGATACGGCAGGAGTAATCAATAGTGCCGCAACAAGCACAACGCCAACTGCCTGAATCCCAACAACGACGGCAATGACGGTAAACAGCATAAGCAGCTGCTCCAGCACGCCAACCGGAAACCCGAGTCCGCGCGCAAAGCCAGGATCGAAACTGAGCAGCTTGAATTCCTTAAACAGCAGGCTGCATGCCACAATAATAAGCAGCGACACACCTGCCATCGTATAGACATCACTCTGCATCATGGAAGCTGCTTGGCCAAACAGAAACTTGTCGAGTCCGCTTTGGTTACCGTAGCTGGAATGTTGAATTTGCGTCAGTAACACAATGCCTACACCAAAGAACACCGACAGCATGATCCCCATTGCCGCATCCGCTTTGATGCGCGTATAGCGCGTCACGACTGAAATTCCCGCTGTTGCCAGCATACCGGACAAGAAGGCCCCTAGGAAAAATAAGGGCAGCGATTTAACCCCAGTGAGCATAAAAGCAATGCATATGCCTGGCAGCGCAGCATGCGCGAGCGTATCCCCAACCAGGCTCTGCTTCCGCAAATAAGCGAAGCTGCCCACAATGCCACTCATGAGACCGAGCAGCAAACAACCGACGAGAATCCATTGCGTATTCGGATCACGCAGCACGTCCCAAGATATTCCGAACATTGCACTCACCTCGTTCCTACCATGACGGCGCCCGCATTTTGATCCAACACGGTAAGTCTGCCGCCATAGGTTTGCTGCAACATGCTTGTGTTAAATATTTTCTCTGTTTCTCCACAGGCAACCAACTCTACATTCAGCAGCATTACCCAATCGAAGTATTCCTTCACTGTTGCCAAGTCGTGATGGACGACAAGCACGGTCTTCCCCTGACGCTTCAATTCATTTAATAATGTAATGATCGCCTTCTCTGTCATCGCATCTACACCAACGAACGGCTCATCCATAAAATAGATGTCCGCATTTTGGGCAAGCGCCCTTGCTAGGAATACACGCTGCTGTTGCCCGCCGGACAGCTGACTTATTTGCCGATCTGCAAAATCCGCCATCCCCACCTTGGCCAAACAATCGAGCGCAATCTCCTTCTCCTTCGCGCCCGGTCGCTTGAACCATCCTAAGTGTCCGTAACGGCCCATCATTACAACATCGAGTGCGTTCGTCGGGAAATCCCAATCCACAGATTCGCGCTGTGGGACGTAGCCTACCCGTTTACGGCTTTCCGAGTAAGGCTTGCCGAATATATTCACCTCTCCGCTTACTCGCGGAATTAATCCAAGCACAGATTTAATAAGTGTAGATTTCCCTGCACCATTCGGGCCGATAATGCCGATTAAATTCCCCTCCGGTATCGTAAAGCTAACATTGCGAAGCACGGGCTTCTTCTGGTATGCAACAGTTAAGCCACTCACACGAAGCGGCGTATTCCCCTTATCCATCATGCTCATTTCGCTCCTCTCCTACCGTGTTATATCTCTCGAAGTTATGTACATTACTTCAGTGCATCGACGATCGTATTGACGTTGAAGCGAACCATGCCAATATAAGTCCCCTCTTCTGTCCCCGGCTCGCCCATTGCATCCGAGAATAATTCACCGCCAATGACGACCTCATGGCCTTTTTTCTTCGCTCCTTCGATGACCGCCTCAATTGCCTTCTTCGGTACACTCGATTCAATAAAAACTGCCTTAATCTTATTGTCCACCAGATAATCGCGAAGATCGGATACATCCTTGCTTCCGTATTCAGAAGCCGTGCTGATTCCTTGAAGCCCCATAACCTTCATGCCGTACGTCTTGCCAAAATATCCGAACGCGTCATGCGCCGTAACGAGCACACGGCTCCCTTCCGGAATCTCTTCTATCCGCTTGTGTACATACGCATCAAGCTCTTGCAGCTTGCTTACATATGCCTCAGCACGCTGCTTATAGGCTTCTGCATGTGCCGCATCATATTCCACCAGCGTGTCACGAATGACCTCTGTCGCCTTGATCCAATTCTGCACATTGAACCAAATGTGCGGATCATGCGATTGTGCTAATGTCGGATCTGCGAGCAGCTCAGATTCCGAAATTGTTCTGGAGACGGGAACCGTCGTCTTGCTGCCGCTCATTTTCTCCAAAATATCGACCATCTTCCCTTCTAAATGCAAGCCGTTGTAGAATACGATGTCCGCATCATCCAGCTTCTTAATGTCTCCTTGGGACGCCTTGTATAAGTGAGGGTCAACCCCTGGCCCCATCAACCCAATTACATCAACACGTTCTCCTCCTACCTCTTTCACCACGTCAGCAATCATACCAATCGTAGTTGTTACCTTGATTGGATGAGCATCGGCAGACGTTGCAGTTCCCTCTGTCTTGCCCTCGTTTGTGCTGCTGCCACATGCTGCTAATCCTACAGCTACGCTTAAGAACAATATCGTCATAACCAACCGCTTCAACGCCGAATTCATTTTGAACTTCCCATTCGGTCTTTCAGCTGCCTTCGTCATCTTTCGTTCCCTCCCACATGAATGCCCAATGTTTTTTTGTAATGATTACGTTTATCACTGATCATTGTTTAATATACACAAATATGTTTCCCTAATGCAACTATTTTCGTATAAAAAAATTCTTTCCCTAGACATATAGTTTTGCAAAAAGAAAAGACTTTTCCATATCGTATGCGATGTGCTCCCTGATCGGTGACACCATGTACGATATGAAAAAGTCTTTATTTGAGGCTCGCAACGCTCAGAAATGCATCATTGCCACTGAATGCAGCGACTCCTCCTGCTTATTGATTGTTGTTAGCTGCATCCGTAGATTCGCCTGTACCTTGCTTCTTCTTCGGCGTACCCGTCAATCCGTATACCTCATCATACGCATCGAACATAGCACGCGCGATCGGAGCTGCCCCGTAGGAACCATATCCGCCCTCTGGGACGACAACCGCAACCGCAAGCTTCGGCTTATCCGCCGGCGCATACGCGATAAACACCGCGTTTTCCAGCGTTTTCCCCGCTATACTTTGCTGCGACGTACCTGTCTTTCTGTAGAACGAGTAAGGGAAACCATCAAAGCCATGAACGTTAACCTTCGACATCCCTTCTTCAACAACACGCCAGTGCGTGTCGTCGAATTTCGTTTCGTTCAACACTTCTCGCCCGAACGTTTTTTTACTACTTTGCCATCTCCGTCCGTAATCTTGCTCACGAACTGAGGCTTAATGCGCTGACCATGGTTCGCTAAGGTAGCTGCGTATTGAGCAAGCTGCAAGGTTGTATATTTCCCTTGCTGACCGAAGGAGGCATATACAAGTGCGGATTGTGCATTGTTACGCTCCGCCTCCACCAGGTAGTCCTTCAATCCAGCGGATTCACCAGGCATACCGCTTTCTGTCTTCACGCCGAGACCAAAGGCATCCATATATTTATCCCATAACTCCAGCCCATTCCGGTCGGAAAGGGAAAATAGATTTTTACCGATCATGTCTACCATGAAGGCGTTGGAGGATACTTTAAGGGCTTTCGCAGCATCCATATAACCGTAAGAGGTTCGACTCGAGTTCCATACCTTCGTCTCATATCCTTTGCGGCCGAACTCCCCATAGCCCTTATCATAGTATTCTGCCCATGGGCCGAACAGATTTTCTTTCAGACCGATGAGGACGGACAATGGCTTCATTGTAGAACCGAGGTATACAAGTGATGTCGGATGTCGTCCGCGCTCCTTGTCATCATTGTATGGTCCATAAACCTCGCGAATAGCTCCGTTCCCCATGAAATACTGAATCTTTTCATAGTCGTCGCTACTGATTTGACCATTCCGCCATACGTTCGGGTCATAATCTGGCATACTGGCTACCGATACGATATTGCCCGTGTCCACTTCCATCGCAACTGCATAGCCTGTGCGTGCATTTGGTGCATACTCGGTGCGGTTCGAGGAATTACGAATCTTCTCCAGCGTTTTTACGATGGACTCCTCTGTTGCCTTTTGGATATCGCGGTGGATCGTCAGATGAATGTTGTTCCCGCGCTCCGGCTTCGTCAACTGCATCGGCCCGATAATACGACCCGCCACGTTGACCGGAAACTTCTTCACCCCGTTCAAACCGCGCAGCTCGTTCTGATACATCAATTCGATGCCGTCAACGCCAACATCCTCGTATTCCAAGTATTCCTTCTCCGTAGGAAGCTGTTCCTGCTTCTCATACTGTTCCTTGTAGAACGGCATCCGCTCGCGAACACCCTTGAACTTTTTCAAATAACCGACCGTCTGTACTGCGATCGTATCCTTATCATAGTTACGGACACTATCCTCGACGATATCGATGCCTTTGAACTGCGATTTATGCTCCAGGAAGTAAGCAACCTCTTCCTTCGTCAATCCTGATTTAATGAGCCTAGGAACGAAAACAAAGTTCATCTTTCCACCCAAGTCCATTCGCTTCAAAATTTCTTCAGCTGTCAATGGCTTGTCTTGAGGACTGCCTATCTTCTTGAATATTTCCTCGAGCTGCTTCGCAAGCTGCTCTACTTCAGTTCGATTCTTCTTCTGGTCATCCGTCATCTTCTTGCTCGGATCCCCGTAATTCTTCACCACATTGAAGTAAAGAGATTGCGACGCTGTGGAATAGGCTAGCCGCGTATTTGAAGCATCATATATGGTTCCCCGAAGCGGCGGGACCGCCGTTTCCCGGAATCCAAGCTGTGACTCCTTCTCCTTTAGGGCGGGGCCTTCGACGAATTGCAAAATGGCCAATCTCACGATAAGCACGGTGAAAATCAAAAATGTAATAAAAAAGAATAAGTTCAACCGAAACGAAAACGTACGCCGGTTCTGTACTTCCCGCTTCTGCGGATCATCCGCATTTGGATGACTCAATGCCAATCATCCTTTCTTGCTAACTTTTGCTGTACAATCTTATTTATTTTACCATACTAATTTGCCTATATTCAAAGGTTGTGCAGCTTCAAACCGCCATCGCCACAAATTATCTTACCGTCAATGGCTTGTCTGGAATATGAGTGGTGTCGAATTTAGGAGGATTGAACCAATCTCCCGATGATGCCCATGTGCTATCTAGCGGCACCCATTTCTTCTGTTCGCTTAGCCAGACCTGATTCCAGGCATGCGGACCATAGCCGCCATTGCCATTGTATCCAAGACCGGTCACAACCTTGACTTGAAGGCCTGAGGAACGAGCCATAACTGCATACAGACGAGCATAATCGATACATACCCCCTGCTTCGTAGCGAAGGTATCTTCCGGGGTCTGCTCCTTCCAAATCCGCTTCGTCTCGTATTGCTTGGCCTTATCCCAATCATATTGAACCCGAGAACCAACCCAATCATACAAGCGTCGCGCCTTCTCTTCATCGGTCGATGCTCCTGCCGTCACATCACGCGCAGCTTGCTTCACATCGGAAGAAATCTGATTATCAATGACTTCATATCGTCGCTGCAGAAGTTCTCCGAATTCTTGCCCCATTTGGGAGGTGAAGACAGGCAGACTCTCTGTAATTAATGACCCCGCAAGCGGCTCGATCACTTGGTTAGCCACCGTGCGATAAGCAGAAGAAGATTGAATGATATCGCTTGCCTTCGTAGCAGGCTGAAGGGCAACATATACGAACAACACCATAATAATGATGAAGGCGCGCACACCACCAATTAGCGCACCAATTGCACCACCCGTTATCCAATTGGTCATACGGCTTATCACTTGCATGAACCCTGAGCGAGAAGATGAGCTTCCTTCTTCTTGACTCGCCACAGAAGCCTCGCTCCAGATCAAAGATACGAGCCAACCCAATATTCCTCGAACGAGCATATAGATGATGCCGAACAAGATTGCAACGCGCAGCAATGCGAAGTCCCGTACTCCTGTCACGAAGGTATAATAGATCTGCTCCCACCAAGCCAGTGCATGGGAGGGGATGACAATATTCCAATCAACAAACTGACGCTGTACCATGGGCGAGAGCCACATCGCAGCAGCGAAGGACAGAATAAGCGATACAATGGTGCAGGCCGACTGAGCAACAAATAGAAAGAGGTGACGCATGGACCCCGAAGCGCCTCTCGCCACCCCTTGAACTGCGGAAAGAAGCACGACCGCAAGCAGTACTAGCGTTATCGCGTTCCATTCCCACTGCAATCCGGTACTCATTTGTTCTGCTTCGCTTCCTTCACGAAATCGCGAATCGTATCGTTCATGCTCCATTCACCAAGAGAGACTCCATTGAACGATATTTTCACTTTATCACTGTTAGGAGTGCCTGTAAGCTCCAAATTCGGCGACTTGATCGTATAAGTTCCGTCCTCGTTGCTCTTGAACGTCGCCTTCTTCGCTTCCTCCATCATGGAGTTCATCGCTTGATCCTTCAGCTTCAGCACCGTCTCATCCTTCACTGTCGTCACTACGTTGTTCACATCGTCCCACGTAATTCCGCTATAGACGGCTACAGCAGCGACAATTACGACGACCAGTGCCCATTTTATCATCGTTTTCACGAAACTAACAATTGCGAGCAGTACGATGAGTGCGATTAGGAAGACAAGCCAATTTTGCTTAATAAATTCAAACCACATTTCGAGTTGACTCACTTCTTCAATCACCCTTTCCAAAGCGTATTATACATCATTCCCATATGATGCAACAGTCAGACCATCTAACATCATCAGCCAAATTCGGGTACTAAGTTCGTCCGCTAATACGTACAAGTATACCATAGCGATCTGGAGGTGACTTGGCTTGCGTTCTGTCTTTTGGCTCTACCTGTTTTTATTCGTTGCGTTTTTCGATTTGCATGCGCAGTACCCTATTCTGACCCCATTTGCAATCTCTCTTGGTGCTGCTCCATCCTTCATCGGATTAATGATGGGTATGTATTCGTTCACCCATCTGCCTGGCAACGTCATGGCCGGTTACGGAGTAGACCGCTTCGGCAGCCGCATCTTCATCGTGTTCAGCCTCATTGGAGCCGGCATTATTCTCATGCTTCAGGCCCATGTCGTCAACCCATGGCAGCTGCTTATTCTACGTTCTATAAGCGGATTCGTACTGGCGTTCCTCTCCCCCGCCTGCCTGTCTCTGCTTGCACGAATGGCACGCGATCATGTTCATCAAGGCAAGTTGATGGCGGGCAATGGGCTCGTCCATACATTGGCCTCTGTTGTCTCCCCTGCTGCTGGCGCTTATCTCGTGTCCCAAATCGGATTCGTCATGGCTTTCCAAGCGCTGGGCATTGGCCTTATCCTTGTTGGTATGTTGGCATGGCTGTTTATTCAAGATGTCCAAGAAAGTGAAAGTCACTCCTCTAAGACGTCAGCACCAAGCATCCCTACTTCAACACCAGCTGCCCCTTCTGAGCATACACCTGCTATCCCATGGCGATTCTACTTTATGCCGCTTGCCATCGCTTGCTCGCAGGGCATCTTATTTTTTGAGCTGCCATTTATGGCTGACGCATTAACTTCAATAATGAAAACAGGCGTATTGTTCTCGGCCATCAGCCTTGGGGCGCTCCTTACCTTAAGCATGTTGTTCTTGAATCAATACTCTGCTTATATGCGCACATGGCTCGGCTCCTTTTCGCTAGCGATTCTGTTCTTTCTATTAGCAATTCACTGGCCTGCTCCTTTACTTCTCTCCTTATTTCTTATCGGGATGACGAAGGGAATCATTTTGCCGGCTTTATCGGCTCATCTCTTGTTGCTGAGCGGCGGAGCCAGATATGGTCGAATCTTCTCTATCTTATCGATTGCTTCTTCTATCGGCTCCTTCATTGGACCAATGATTGCGGGGCAGCTCCGTGGGCAATTATCGCCGTACTTCATCGCATTTCTCGTCCTTATGACAGCCGTCACGCTGCTCCCGCCAGGCAAGCCTACATCGTTAGTGAAGAAGACTGTCCACAGCACGCGTCCACCTACGACGAACCCAACTACTTAAGAACAAGAGCTGAATGTCCTGTCCCGGTATCTTGATGCCTTTGCATGGCTTGCGCCCATATTCCCAAATATGGGTGAACACACAGAACAGGATAATTCCGCGAACATACTATAATGATGAGAAATGACTACCGACGAAAGCAGGTGAACCTACATGGGTTATTATGCTGAGCCTGGCGGCGGATCAGAGCTGGCGTTCGGCGCACGCTTCTGGACAATAACCACCGTTATTCTCGCCCTGTTCATCCTGCTCGTCATCATTCTGCGTGCTCCTCTGCTGTAACCCCCCATCTCGCTCTCTCCTTATACGGCTTGCCTCCGGGCAAGCCAATTTTGTCATGCGCTTCTCATTGCATCGCTGCAATTGATTTCATCATTCGTGGTACACTATTGATAACAGGAGAATTACTGGCCGGATCATTTCCATCAGATTCGGAATGCTGCCCGTACCGCATAGAGGAAGAAGGTGAACACGATGGAAATCGCTCTCATCGTAGAAGGCAAAAACGATCGCAGCCGCTTGCGAAAGCTGTTGGCTGACAAAGTTGACATCATGTGCACATATGGGACATTGAATACCGATCGCACAGAAAAACTGCGTAAGCAGGTTGGAGATAAGCCCGTATACTTATTTATGGATAATGACTCTTCTGGGAAACGTATTCGCGCTGTACTGCGAGACACGTTCCCGGATGCTGATCATCTCTATACGCGCCGAGGGTATGCTGGCGTAGAAGGCACGCCAGATGAATATTTAATCCAACAATTAGAAAAAGCGGGGTTAGACGAATACATCGTGTATCCGGATCTTCCCCCGCTTAACTAATCTCTTATTTAATTAATTTCATGACATCTTCCGCAATCACTTCGGGCGTTGTTCGCTCACGATCATTCGCATTATACGCTTTGCGAATATTACCCTTCTGATCGACCAGGGTGATGACATTGAGATGCGTAAAGTTACCATCCTGATCCTTCATCACAGCAGAGTCCAGCGCTGGCATCATGTTGGCCACGTCCCCTTCTTTCCCGCGAAGGAAATACCACCCTGAGTAGTCAGCGTTGAATTTCTGCGACCACGTCTTAATCGCATCCATCGTATCCCGCTCCGGATCGAAGGAGATGGATACGATACCTGCCTCTTTACCAAATACGCCTTTCTCCTGCAGTAAAGTCTGTACTTCAGACAGCATAAATGTCGTCGGTGGACAGACGTCCGGACAATTCGTGAAATAGAAATAGAAGAGCCTTACCTTCCCGTTCGTACTATCAAGACTTACTGTGCTTCCATCCACATTTTGCATTGAAAAATCCGGTGCCTTCTTGAAATCTTCACGCGGCCAATATAACCAAGCAGCAACAATTGCAAATACCACAACCAGTGACATTAAGAAGATTTGCAAAGAATATTTCTTCGCCCATTGAGACATCGTCTGTTCCTCCCGTTACACTCCCTTTAGTGGTCAGGCTGAATTCCAATTAATTCGATTTGATACGATATTACATTTTCCCCATCGTATCCAAGACAAGAATGAACAAGTGCAGCAATAACCAGTTAATTGAAAACAAGAAGTTGCGCTTCGCCCAAGCTTCATTGTCCTTCGCCTTGAAGCCCGAGATGCAAATATACAGCCAAAGCACATTAAGAATGGTTCCTAATACCCCGTAAATCCAGCTTACATAGCCATACGAATAGAACAGCCAAGTAACCGGCAGAAGCAGCAGAACATACGGAATCATTTGCTTCTTCGTCCGCTCGATTCCTTTGACTACGGGAAGCAGCGGGTATCCAGCGGCACGATATTCTTCAACACGTCGAATGCCTAGCGCCCAGAAGTGAGGCGGCTGCCATAGGAATAGAATGAGGAACAACAGGATAGCTCCTTCATCCACTTGACCTGTCACAGATGTATACCCCATAACTGGTGGCATTGCTCCCGAAATGGCTCCAACAGAGGTACTCCATGTCGATGTTCGCTTCAACCACAATGTATAAATGACTACATAAACAAACATGCCCAGAACGCCAAACCATCCTGTCAATGGATTGGTCATCAGGAACAAGACCGACAGACCTGCAATACCAAGAATAATGGCATACCAGAGCACAACATTCGGCTGTAAACGTCCCGTAGGAAGCGAGCGATTGCGCGTACGTTCCATTTTCATATCGAAATCTCGATCAAAATAGTTGTTGAACACGCATGAGGACGACATCGTAAGTGCTGTACCAATTATCATCCACAGCATGGTCATCCACGGAATATCCCATTTGGCTGCCACCCAAAACCCTGTGAATGCAGCCATTAAGTTGGAGCGAATAATGCCCGGCTTCGTTAACTGAACAAACTCTTTCCATAATTCGACCCGCACCGGTTCCGGCGATAGCGGGATAGAGTCGGAAGGAGCCTGGTACGTATATTGTTTATCCAAAATGACCTGTTCCTCCTTGTGTTGTACAAACAAGAGCAGAAACTTTATGTTTCCGCTGTAATTTTCATCATATCAAAAACGTCCAATTGCTGACAATGTCTCGCAGCATCGTTCATCATTTTGACAATCTATTGGATCTTCCTCACAATAGCGTGTGTGGCTATACTTATTTGGAAAATGATGCGAACTCCCAGATATGCAATTTGGATCTGCCGCCAGGAATGCAAGCGGTAATGACGTCCCATTCACTCGTTTCCTCCAGACGAATCCGTCTTAGCTGCAAATATTCTTCGTGTGTGGTATCCATCCACTGCTCCACGAATACGTTAGGCTGGTCAGTTCCTTCATATAATACGACTTGAGGAAATGGCTGTAGGCGCTCTGTAATCTGTTTCAAATATGCTTCTCGCTTGTCCGGATCAATTCGATACTCGACAAAAATAATGTTCATGGTTGATTCCCCCTCTTTCTTATGTTGCCCCCACTGAATCCTTCTTGTGAATTGTACTCTTGAGTCATATTCTGGTACATAATTGCTCACAATACAAGAGGGTGATTACGAATATGGATACAAGCACACATGCTGTTATTGGATTGGGGCTTGCCGGACTCTCACACATTGATCCTGCCGTCATGACCCATCCTGCTACGGCTTCGGCCGTCTTCTTCGGTGTTCTACTCGGATCACAGGCTCCAGACGCGGATGTTGCGCTCAAGCTGAAGGACAACACCACCTATATTCGTCAGCATCGAGGCATCTCACATTCCATCCCGATGCTGTCAATATGGGCACTGCTTATCGCAGGTCTAACGACTTTGCTGAACAATGGTGCCTTGTTCTGGCACGTTCTGCTCTGGACCGCTCTCGCCGTAGTCATACACGTCTTTACTGATCTGTGTAATGCCTATGGAACCCAAGCGGCATGGCCTGTCACAGACAAGTGGCTGTCCTTTGACTTCATCTCTCTGTTCGATCCGATTATTTTCTCTTCCCACCTCGTAGCTGTAGCATTATGGGGATTGGGTGTCTTGTCGCCAAGAATTGTATTTCCCGTGCTGTATGCGCTGCTCCTTGTGTACTTCTTATGGAGGGCATCAGTACACAAGAAGCTCAAGGATCAGATGCTGCTCTTCGATGAAGAGTACGTCCATTCGGACACGTATACACTTATTCCGACCGTATCGCTATCCAGATGGAATGTGGTCAAGCCTCTTCCAGAAGGGGCATACCGAATAGGGAACTGGAATCACAATCGTCTCCATTGGACAGAAACGGCCTACTGCGATAATCATCCAGCAGTAGAAGCTTCCAAGGAGCACCCTGCTGTCCAAGCGCTCCTGTACATTTCATGCTACGCTTGTGCAACGGTAGAGCCAACCGGTTATGGATATGCCGTTCGCTGGGCCGATGTCAGGTATAGGCATCGTAAGCAATTCCCCCTCGTTGCTGTCGTCATGATGAACGCCAAGTATGAGACGCTTGATTATTTCGTAGGCTGGCTGAGCAAAACTCACTCCGGCAAGCATTTTGGATTGGAATACGAATAGAACGGCGTGTAAGGGGCACTTAGAAGAAGAAGGTACAG